>CAYSAF010000009.1:0-36773 GCA_964428965.1 Candidatus Woesearchaeota archaeon | reverse complement strand
CCAAATAACAAAATTTTTATACTAGTTAATTTTTTTATTAAACCATGGTAACTCCGTTGAGCAGGGGACTAGAGTTCCTAAAAGACTTAGGTTTCTATGATATAATATTACCATTCCTACTCATATTCACCCTATCATTCGGAGTTCTAGAAAAAACAAGGATATTTGGGACAGAAGACGGAAAGCCGAAAACAAACATAAATGCGATGATAGCATTTGTCATGGCACTGTTCCTGGTAGCAACACCGAGACTGGTGGAAACCATACAGATATCAATACCACAAGTAGCGGTACTGCTGGTAATACTAATGAGCCTGATGATGGTCGTAGGTTTCATAATGAGCGACAAAGAATTCAGCTTTGAAAGCCACAAATTCCTGAAAGGATTCCTCATATTCCTGCTGTTCGTAGGGATAGTACTCATATTCCTGAATGCGGTAGGATGGTGGGACGAATTCTGGGACATGTTCGGCTTCGACTTCTGGACTTCAACAGCGGGAATGACGCTAATATTCCTTGGAGTTGTAGTAGGGGCTATACTATTCATCACAAGCGGAGGCAAAAAAAAGGGAGGCGAATAAAAAATGGTACTAGAAGATATAGACTTCAGCAGCATCGTATCAGACCTTGAATCAACAGGCTTCTACGAAGTAGTGCTGCCTTTCTTCCTAATATTCACGATAATATTTGGGATACTGGAAAAAACAAAGATATTCGGAGAAGAGAGCCACAAGTTCAACATAGTAATAGCGCTGGTAGCAGGATTCCTAGTAGTAAGAAACGACACGCTAGTGGCCTTGATGAACAGATTCCTGCCAAACGTATCCATGTTCATACTAGTAATAATAGCATTCCTTATAGTGCTGGGAATATTTGGGGTAAAATCTGACAACTGGACAGGAGGATTATTATTTGTGTTCGTGATAATAGCAGTCGTCGGAATCATATGGGGGCTGGGACAGGCAGCAGAAGAAGAGGGAATACAATGGCTGCCAGACTGGCTGGAAATCACAGAGCAAGACATAAAAATAATAGCATTTGCGGCAGCAGGACTGATACTATTCTTTTTCATAGCAGGCAAAAGCAAAACAGGCGAAGAGCGCAGATTTTACAAAAGCTTCCAAGACATAGGAAAAGCATTCAAAGGACAACCTTAAATGGCAACCATACTAGACATAAACATACTGCAGTACTTCATACCGGTGTTCATCTTCCTGTTAGTGTTTACCGTATTCTTCGCAATACTGCAAAAAACAAAAATACTAGGAGGGAATGCAGGGATGGATGCGTTGGTAGCGTTCAGCGTGGCGATGCTATTCATGTTCGTATCAGAAGCAAGGCAGATGATAACTGTAATAACACCCTGGCTTGTTATACTGCTGGTAATACTCATGTCTTTACTTATGGTGTTCATGTTCCTAGGCGTAAAAGCAGAGACCATATCGGATGCGATGTCAGAAAGCGGAACAGTATGGACCATACTCATAATCTTAGTAATAGCTTTGATTATAGCATTCACACAGGTATTCGGATCAAAAATAGCAGCATTGACACAGGGGGAATACCCCTACGAAACAGGAGATGAAACAACAACAGGAACAACAACGCAGCCAACACCGACAGGAGGCCAACACTTCCTGGTAACAGTGGGCAGAATAGTATTCAGCCCAAAAATATTAGGGATGTTCTTATTACTAATGATAGCATCACAAGCGATAAGGCTACTAACTTCTCCTGAAGACTAGCTACTTTCTCTTCAATTCTTGAGTGATTCTATTCAACTCCTTAATGTTACTGCTCAAAGGCTCAATAATCTTCTCAAACACCTTCTCCAGAGCAGCGACCTCAGAACCCACCTTAGAAATAGATTTGCTGTACTCGTCAACCCTGCCAACCAAAGCAGACTGCAACCTGGCCATCCTATCCTCAATACGTAAGACCTCCTGCTTAACAGCAACTAAATCGTCATCAACCTTACTCTTCCACAAACTAATATCGCCGACGCTAGTAACGACCTGCTGCCAACGGTCGTCGATGATAGACTCAATCAACTCTTGAACATCCTCACTGGAAAGACTGGGCACCTGAGGAGGCATCCTTATAGGAACAGAGGGAGTCATCTTAACGCTAGGCGTAAAAGAAGAAGGCTCAGGCTCAACAGCATCACCCGGCGAGGGGGCTGGAATATCTATATCATCATGACTGCCCCTTGAAAGAGCTGACTCCTGCAGCTGACCAGACTCTGCAAAATTACCAGAAACCTTGGCCACGCCAGACTTAATGTCAGCCTGATTCAAAGCTTCAGAAATCTCCTGGTAGGTGTGGCCCTTATTTGCCAAACCCTCAACTATGCCCTCATCAGACATACCCCTTCTCCTCATCCCCAGGACGTCATCGGTAGGAACTACGATTTTTTACCAACCTCCCTTCTTATTATCTCAATAACCTCCTTCTCAGTAACAAAATTCATAGGGTTCCACAAGTTAATATACTTTTCTAAAACCTTAACAGAGTCCTTGCGAGCAAACATGTCAAACTCCTTATTAAAATCAGACAAGACCTCCTTAAGGTAGAAAACCTCCTTCTTCATCTCGGAAAGATTAGACTGAATAGCCTTAACGTCACGCATAATCCTCCTGTACTCTTCGATCATGTTCTGATTAACCACAAGGAGACGCTCGCCAAACAGGCTGTACTTACTCTCAAGAACACGAACGCGAGCATTCAAGTCGCTAAGAACGTACGATAAGTTAACCTCTTGAGCTTCCTCTACCATTTTTTAAAACGAAAACTATTTAATTTATAAACTAATTATCTATACTTGATTATTAAAACTTGTGTTAATATTAAAAAGTGGTGATTAATGGCCAGCGATAAAAAAATACCAACCGGCGGATACGAAATCGTAAAAGAAGGCGATGAAGAAGTGATGAAAATAAACTTAGAAGAATGGCCTTACGTACCTTCTATAGAAGACAACGCGCTGGTAATGGCCATGACGATAGACAAACTTGTTGAAGTTCCGTCAACCAGCAGAATCGTTTTTGCCCAAAGAAAACACTACAGCTATGACTATGAGCAGACACAGATGCTTAATGAAGTAGCGATGCTCTACAACAGACTTGTGAAACAGAAAAGAGCGCTGAGCGTATCAGCCATGGGAACAGAAGCAACAGCAGCAGACCTTCCGAGAAGATATGCCCTAGTGCAGGACATAGTGTTCAACCTGATGAGGAGCGATCCATTAGGGGCTTACGTAGAACTGAAGAGGGTGATAAGAGATGAGAAACTAAAGCTCAGGAGAATGGAAACAGAAGAAGAAACAGAATCAGAAAAGATGTTCATAGACCTACTACAGTACATACACGACCTGCTCGACAGGACAAAACTCGTGGACACGGTAAAACAAAACCTACCAGGATACCACATAGGAGACAGAAGCTTATACGCAACGATATTCAAACCAACAATAACACCAGACTTCCTTTTCACAAGGTTAATGGCACAGATACCCCTCAACGCGAGAGAGCTAGACGTCTACACCGTTGGCAACACAGAGGTAAACTTACTAAGTATACCAGAAGACATAAAATACGTCTACCACGTAACGCCGCCGGAATTCAAACTGACAGAAGACAAGTACATGCTAATCGACTATGCAAGACAGGTGTTAGCAGAACACCAGCCAAGAGAGGAGGAATTCCTGGAGCCAGAAAAAATGAGGACAACATTCACCAACATAGGAAAAGACTTGATACAAGAGCTGGCAGAAAACAGGGGCATAGACTTGGACTACGAGGAATTGAAAGAACTGGCAGAAATACTTGTCAGGTACACGGTGGGATTCGGCCTTGTTGAGATACTGCTTCAAGACGATAAAATACAAGACGTCACGATAAACGGACCGATAGGACAAACACCCATATTTATCGTCCACCAAGACTATGACGAGTGCACGACAAACATAATCCCATCAAAAACAGACGCACAAAGCTGGGCATCCAAATTCAGAATGCTCTCAGGAAGACCTTTAGACGAGGCAAACCCGATACTAGACACAGAACTAAGGATACCTGGAGCGAGAGCAAGGGTAGCGATAGTACAAAACCCGCTGAATCCGTACGGGCTGTCATACACGTTCAGGAGACACAGAGACAAACCATGGACACTGCCTCTATTCATAAAAAATAGGATGATGAATCCATTAGCAGCAGGACTGATGAGTTTCATGATAGACGGTTCGAGAACTATACTCATAGCAGGAACCAGAAGCTCAGGAAAAACATCTCTGTTAGGAGCTGTGCTAGTGGAAATAATGAGAAAGTACAGAATAATAACCATAGAGGACACTCTTGAGATCCCGGCGGAAGCTCTGAGAAATCTCGGTTATAATATCCAACCGCTAAAGGTGAGGAGCGCCCTAACAACGGGAGGGACAGAAATAGCAGCAGACGAGGGAATAAGAACAGCTTTGAGAATGGGAGACTCAAGCTTAATCGTCGGAGAAATAAGGTCTTCAATCCCAGGTTGGGAAGAAATTCTTATCATAGAGAATGGCATAACAAGAAGGGCCCAAATAGGCCAACTAGAAAATAAAGATATAAAAAATTACAAAGTTCCTACGTTAGGATTTGACCTTAAAGTAGGATTAAAACCTCTTACTGCATTCGTAAAACACCCAAAACGAAATAGGTTACTAAAAATTATAACAAAAACAGGAAGGAACATCACCGTAACCCCAGACCACTCTTTATTTTGTTCCACAAAGGATTTTAAAATTGCTCCTGTAGAATGCAAAGAACTGAAAAAAGGAGATCCGATTGTTATCCCCTCTTATATCCCCCCCGGATTTAATGATATAGAACATTTAAACACCATTGATATGTTACCAGAATTTAAAATAAAAAATTTTGAGGCAGACACAAGGAAAGCCATACATATACTGGGATGGAAAAAAGCAACAAAAATAGCAAGCATCACAAAAGGAGATATATACAATTATTTCCGAACTGCAAAAAACCAACACATCAACTTACCAATATCATCTTTCCAGAATTTAATGCAGGAAGCTGAAATCGAGTTTAACCCTAACCAGTTAAGTATTACAAGAGGTACAGGAAACCCAATACCCGCAGTTATTCCTGTTAACAAAGATTTTTGTAAATTTCTGGGGTATTACCTGAGCGAAGGTTACTACGTTTTAAAAGAAGGTAAAGGCGGACGCGTAGTTTTGTCTAACTCTAATGAAACTATACGTGAAGACATGTTTAATACCGCAAAGAACTTATTTAACTTTGAACCTAAATTAAGAAAAACATATGGTGCTGGAGAATGCACACAAATAACATTAACCAGTTGCGCATTAGCCACGTTACTAGACAGACTTGATTGCGGAAGAACATGCACAGAAAAAAGAATACCCGCCGTTATCTTCGGTTTAAGCAAACCTAAAATAGCAGCTTTTTTGCGAGCTCTATTCAGTGGGGACGGGAGCTTTACAGCCTCACACAGCTCTGGGAACTGTGTAAGCTACTCGTCTACCTCAAAGGGATTGATTGAAGACCTGGCATACTTACTCTTAACGTTCGGTATTGTTGGTTCTATTCGATACAGAAAAGCCAATCCCCCAAATTCTGATACATGGATTTTAGAATTCAAAGATAGAGAGATGGTAAGAACCTTTTTAGATGAAATTGGGTTTGAACATAAAAAACCCTCTATGATAATTAAAGGACCCAAACATACCGTATCAAACGGTGTTAGATTCTCAAAAGAAGAATTAAAAAAACACCTAACAAAATACCCTAGAAAATATAGACATCTCTTTAGATTTGAAAGATGTAGCAAGGGGTACCTGAAACAGGTAGCGAATGACAAAGCATGCGAAGCTTCAGAAAGACTCAAAACCTTTGCAAACGGAGAATTTTTCTTAGATGAAATAAAAGAAATTCAAGAACTTGAACTTAAGAAAGCTGTAAGTGTATACGATTTAAGCGTAGAACCTTCCCAAAATTTTATAGGTGGATTTGGAGGTATACTATTACACAACACTGAAGCTAAATCTTTGTATGAAGCAATGAGAATAGGAGCACTGGCAAACGTAGTAGCAGGAACGATACATGGAGATAGCCCATACGGCGTTTTTGACAGGGTGGTAAATGATTTGCAAGTGCCGAGAACAAGCTTCAAGGCAACAGACGTAATACTGATAGCGAACCCGATAAAAAGCCCAGATGGATTACACAAATGGAGAAGAATGACAAGCATCACAGAAGTAAGAAAATTCTGGGAAGAAGACCCGCTAAGAGAGAGGGGATTCGTAGACCTAATGAAATACAACTCAAAGACAGACACGCTAGAACCGACTGATGACTTAATCAACGGTGACAGCGAAGTTCTGAAATCCATAGCAGGAAACGTAAAGGACTGGGTAGGAAACTGGGGTGCGGTCTGGGAGAACGTAATGCTGAGAGCAAACATAAAAGAAAAAATGGTACAGTACGCGGAAAAACAAAACATGCCAGACATACTAGAGGCAGACTTTGTAATACTGAGCAATGACCAATTCCACAGAATATCGGACGATGTAAGAGAAGAAGTTGGAGCGCTAGACACAAAAAGAATACTATACGAGTGGGAAGAGTGGCTTAAAAAGAAAATAAAAGAAAAGAAGGGATTTTAAAAAAGAGGAAAATAATGAAGCCAACAGACGAGGACGTCAGGGAGATCCTCAACAGATACAGCAAAAGAATAGGAAAATACGCGGATTCGTATGAATCTGAAACCGTAAGCAACGAAGCTTTTTCTAAAGAGTACCTCATATTCAGAGAAGAGGCCATGAGCACAGCACTCACAACATACGAAAAGATTTGCAACTTCTCAGAAAGATTGCTGAGAGTGACCCCGAAAGAAAACGAACGAGAAGATTTTGAAACAGCGATAAGAACAGCACACCTAAACATCACACCAGAGGGAGCATCAAGCTTCGCATCACTCATACTCTTTGCTTCAATAATAGTAGCCATCCTGGCAGGACTAGCAATATTCCTGATGACAAAGGCGATGCCATCAACATCAGTCCTGCTACTACTCTTCTTAATAATGATAGCAGGATTTGCCCTGACAAAACCGCTATCAAGACTGCCGATGCAGATAGCCACCAAATGGAGACTGAGGGCAAGCAACCAGATGGTGCTTTGCATACTCTACATAGTAATGTACATGAGACACACCTCAAACATGGAGCACGGAATAAAGTTTGCAGGAGAACACATAGGACTACCTTTAGCTCTGGACATGAGAAAAGTATTCTGGGACGTAGAAGTAGGAAGGTATGCAACGCTTAAGGAAAGCCTTGACAATTACCTGAAACAATGGAGAAAACACAACCTGGAATTCGTGGAAGCATTCCACCTGATAGAAAGCAGCCTGTACGAACCTGACGAACCACGAAGGATAGACAGGCTGGAAAAAGCACTGCAGGTGATACTTGAGGGAACTTACGAAAGGATGCTACACTTCGCCCATGACGTAAGATCACCAATAACATTCCTGCACATGATAGGAATAATACTACCTATACTGGGACTGATAATACTTCCGCTGATGGGAACATTCCTCGGAGTGAAATGGTGGCACCTGGGAATAGTATACAACATAATACTACCAGTAATGGTATACTACCTGGGACAAAACATACTACAAAAAAGACCGCTGGGCTATGGAGACAGAAACATCATAGAAGAGATACCGGACTACGAAAGATACACAAAGGCATCTTTCCTGGGAATAGAAGTGGACGCAATAATACCAGCAGTACTGATAGGACTGGTAATGTGCTTCATAGGATTCATGCCCCTGATAATACATTTCACAGACCCAACATGGGACCAATCCCTGGGGGAAAAACTGGGGAACATACTAGACTACAGAAACAAAAACGGACAAACATGTAATGCTGGGGAAGAATGCTTCGGACCATTCGGCGTGGGTGCGGTAATGCTGAGCCTATTCGTAACCCTAGGATTGGCGCTGGCGATAGGAACATACTACAAAATAAAAACAAAAAAGCTCATCACAATAAGAGACAGAACAAGAGAGCTGGAAAAGGAATTCTCAGGATCGCTGTTCCAGCTGGGAAACAGAATTGGCGACGGAATACCAACAGAATTGGCAGTAGGAAAAGTAGCAGAGAATATGAAAGGAACACCAACAGGACACTTCTTCGGTATTGCTAGCACAAACATAAAACAAATGGGGATGGGAGTTAAAGACGCTATATTTGACGCAAGAAGAGGAGCAATACTTGCGTTCCCCTCAACACTCATAGAAAGCTCGATGAAAGTACTTGTCGACAGCGCGAGAAAAGGACCACAGGTAGTGGCAAAATGCTTAGTGAGCATATCCATCTACATGGAAAGGA
This sequence comes from Candidatus Woesearchaeota archaeon, assembly GCA_964428965.1. Classification (GTDB taxonomy): domain Archaea; phylum Nanobdellota; class Nanobdellia; order SCGC-AAA011-G17; family VGLX01; genus JAWABC01. The sequence continues at coordinate 28,351 of CAYSAF010000009.1, read as the reverse complement.
TACACCAAGTAGGAGAGAGACTAAAAGACCTACTGGCAGAAATAACAACATCCATGAAAAGCCAGATAGTCTTCCTCACACCGATGATAGCTGGAGTCGTAGTGGGAATAGGGAGCATGATAACCTCGATCATAGGGAGGTTGAGCACACAGCTTGGAACATTCACAGGAGCTGACACAGCCACAGAAGGACTCGGGTTTAACCCAGCAAACCTTATAGGACTGTTCCCAACAAACAAACTTATGCCACCCTACTTCTTCCAACTCGTTGTCGGCTTATACGTAGTAGAAATAATAATAATACTAACATACCTATCCAATGCCATAGAGAACGGAGACGACCAGCTGACAGAAAAAAACAGGCTTGGAAAGAATTTATACACAAGCACTTTGTTTTATTGCATACTGGCATTCGTAATAACGCTGATATTCAGCCTGCTGGGAGGGGTGGTAGCAACACTGAAACAGTAGAATGGAAATGAAGACGTTAGTAATGGTGATAATAAGCGTGATGCTTGGAATAATACTACTGCTGATAATATGGAGTCTGAAAAATGCGCTCTGGTAAAATGGAATTCGAGACGCTGGCAAAAATACTACTGCTGACAGCATTCCTGATAATAGTGCTTTTACTATTCAAAGGGTGCATAGATGCTTACAGAGACCTGGGAACCGTTGGAATGAGAGAATACACATGCTGGGCAACAAACCTCATGAAAGCAAACGTAGTATCGGTATGGCCATCAACATGCAGGGAACAGATAGTAAAAGACAAGGTGGACACAAAAACATTCGGAAGGCTGATGGGAACGTGCTGGTGGGAATACGGACAGGGAAAATGGGACATGGGACCGAGAAAAGAACTTGACAACTGGGACGATTACTTCAAGTATGCAGCATCAGCAATAACAGAATCAGACACTGTTATGACATGCTACGCGTTGATACCAAAGGAAGACATAAAGGTTGATGAACTAAAAACATACATGGAAACGCACAACGTGAAAGGAGACAAGGTAACAAAAGTAAAAGACACGATGTGGAACTATTTGCAAGAGGTAGCCAAAGGAGACAACGTGTGCTTTGACGAAAACTTTGACGAAAATGATGGAGGGATGCTCAAAAAAGGAGAGATATACTACATAAAGTTCCTTGATGACAGGGGAACTTTAACACTAGGAACAAGAGACCTGCTGATAATAACAAGAAACAAGGGATTCTTCGATGAAGGTGTCACCAACAAAAACTTCTGGATAAACCTATTCGGAGTAGGACTCTGCTATCGATACGGCAGTGTAAAAGGGACACCAGAAATAAAATCACAAAAAATAGACAGCCTAATAACAAAGATGCAGACATGCGCAAAAATAGACTCAGAAAAAGAATGCCTGTGCGAAAGCGTGGACATAACAGACCTGGACAAGTACCGGGTGTTCGGAAGCAAAACATCAAGAACAAGCATGGTACAGTTCATAGGAGGAACACCTCCGGGAGCTATGTATTTTGTAAATGCTGGAATAAAGATAGAATGCCCGCCACCCCAACCGCTCTTCCCGGCATACAGAACAGACTGCAATTCTATAGTGATAGACATGAGGGGGAAGGCAAGAACAGAAGAAATAGCAGACGTATGCTGCGAAATGGAAGAGATGGTCTACTTGGTGCACAAAGAGGAAAAAACCAATGAAAAAGTAAAAAAGATATTGATTGTAACAACAAAAAAACCGACACTCGAAAACTGCAAAAAATGAACAGAAAAGCAAAAATGGAATGGGAATACATAGCAGCAGTGGTTTTAGTTTTACTTATAATAGTAGTAATGCTGCTCATGTCTGGAAGCATAAGAAACCTGATATGGGAAAAAGGAAAAGAAGCAATAGCAGAACTGCTAAGCAAAATAGGTAAACCCTGATGGAAAGAGAGGAAATATTCGGAGCAATAATAGTACTCATGATAATAGTTGTAATAGTACTGATAGTAATTAACATGCAGGGGGAGATGGGAGGAGACATAAGGAGGATAGCAGACGAGGTATTTGGATGGACAAAGCAACAGCAAAAACTGGAAGCACAAAGACTAAGCGAGAAAGACGCAGCAAGATTACTGGAGAGATTAACGGAAATACACACGAAAGCGCTTGAAACACAGAAAACAGACTGCACATACGACATCAGGGGTTATGACCTGCCAGAAAAATACAAGGTAGAAATAGCATACCTAAACAGCCAAGACGCAGTAGTAAAATTCAACCTGCTAAAATCAGAGGATGACACACTTATAGAGTTCAAAATCATAGACAAAAAACAAAGCGACTGGAAACTAGAGCCATGCCTCATGGAAGAGGCAACAAAAAGAGTACAAGCAAGCGGGAGAATAGAAATAACATACAGCATAAAAGAAGGACTGAAAGCAGGAACAGAAAACTTCTACGAGGATGCCCCAAAATTCTACAAATACGACCAAAAGCATCTGTGCGTAATAACAAAAAAGAGTGATGAAAAATACAAAAAATACTTTTTGGATAAAAAAGACTGCGAAAGTGATGACACAACAGGAAAGAAACAGGCAAAAGAATTCTTTGACGTATTCATGGCTTCGGTGAAAAAATGCAAGTCGTTCGCAAGGGGAGAGGCATGCTACTGTGAGTGGATAGACTTCACAACGATGCCCAGCGGAGCATTAATAAACGGAATACGACAACAGGAAGCAGTAAAATTCACAGCCCTTTACAACAATGAACAGGTAGCGGAAGAAATAATGCAAGACACAAAAGCAGGAGACCTAACAGAGGGATTCTTCCAAAGCAAACCAACATACAGGGAATGGACAACAACACCAAGGCCGTTCACAAAGGAAATAGAAATACAATACATAGCGCTAACAAAAGAAAACCAGCTTTCATTTGCTACAGAAAGAGCAGCAATAGCAAGCGGAGCGTTCCTGAGACGGTACTGGGCAGAGTCATTGCCGCAATGCGCACCATCTTTCTATGAGGTTTTTGAAAGGGGATGCATAAGAAAACTTGATCCTATGTTGGTATTAAAGAGGATTCAGGAAAGTGGATATGATAAAATAATAAAAGAAACAACAGCAGACCCAAATGAGAGAGAATTTATAGCTGCGATAATTGCAACAGAATCTTCGGGAATAAATGGAAGGGTCTCAACAGGCAACTGCGCAGGGTTGATGCAATTCTGCCCGTCAACAGCAAAAGGGTTTGCAGTTGCATATGGGGGAAAGACACAGTATGTTTGTGACCCCAAAGGATGCCAAAGCCAAGACAACAGAGACAAGCCTGAAATAGCAATACCGGCAGGACTTAAACTGCTAAAAGACAAGATAGCTTACATAGACAAATGCCCCAACTATCTGGGCCAACAAAAAAGGTACACCTACCTTGAGATTTTTGGGGTAGCAGCATACAACGGGGGAGAAGACATATTATGCAAAGCAATAAAAGCAACAAAGAAGGAAGACCCGACTTGGACTGATATTAGAAAAGAGCTGGACATAAACTTACTAAAAAGCTCTAAGGGGTACACAACTGCGTACTGGACAAAAACCAATCTGGAAGGGAAGGTTAAAGAGATCAAATGCTACCCTTACTATGTACAGACATACAGAACAGCCTTCATAGGGAGATTCAGCTAAAAGCTTTCGAAACCTTTAAATACAAAACGATACAAAAATAATACATGGAGAGGTGGTTCCAAATGAATGATAAAAGAGGACAGGGCATTTCTATGGAATTCATAATAATAGCGGCTATAGCCTTGGTAGTTCTAATCGTGATTATACTTTTCTTTACGGGGGGAATACAAAAACTTCTTGGACAAGCAGGAGGTGTAGCTGCAACCGCAACTGATAGAGATAAGGAATTGTGGACAAGTGAATGTAAAACTTCTTGTGTACTTGGCGGAGCTAATCCTTATTTCTTCTGCACCCACATATTCGAAGTAAAGAACGATAAAGGAGAAATAACTGAAACGTGGGTATGCAACCAGAAGTTATTCAAAGGGACTGGAGGGACCAATCAGAAATCTCTAGATATAGAATGCAAAGAAATTGAAGAGAAAAAGCTTTGTGACAACGTTAAAGTTTAAACTTTTTAATATTCTTTTTTTCAAAATGAAAAAATATTTAAGCAGAGAGGAGAATAAAACATCATGCTAGGAAAAAAAGGTGATCTGGAGATAAGGTACTTGATTCTATTCGCACTGGCACTAGTAGTGCTCGTTGTAATAATCTTGATATTCACCGGAAGCATATCAGAATTTGTGGGAAGGATAAAAGATATATTCAATGACATATTCGGGCTGAAGCCAGACATAAGTTCTTTTGGGAAATGAAAAACAAGAAGGGAGAGACAGAAAGCTACAGTTTCCTGATAGGGCTGGTGATAACTTTCCTTTTGCTTACCGGAGTCGGCTGCGTCATATACCAGTTATACTCAAAAAGCGCAGAGACAAAGGACAACTTCAACACACTTGTGGATACGATAAAAAAACTGAAAGACGGAGAAGGGGGAGTAATACCATTCATTATAGACGAAGACTACGCAGTTGTTGGATTCAGGAGCGACCAGCCAACAGTAGAGAGCAAAGCAACGATAGGCAAAGACTTCTTCATAAGCTACTGCTACAACTGGTACACAGGAGGCTTTGACGGACTAAGCATAGACAGACCAGACCAGTGCAAAGGCAAAAGCTGCATATGCCTATGCGACTACACAAGCGATTCTCCAAAACAGCTGGGAACATACGAGAAGATAAGGAATGCGGCAGTGTTCGTAACAAGAGACTTCTGCAACGGCAAGGAAGACTTGTGCATAACAGAAGGCATAGAGAAATACGACTTTGTAGGCGGGAATGCATGCTCAATAGCATTTATACCAGGGGTAAAGGGAAAATACTTTGCAGGCATAGAACCATTAAGAACAGCAACAAAAATAGAACAAAGAGGGATAGCTCCAGTACACTACAAAAGGACAGGAAACACGATAATACTGGGAGACGAACAACCAACCAAGGAAGAGCTGGAAAAAGAACTGCAAAAAACACAAGGAAGTACCCCAAAAACAATATAAAGCAAAATAACCTAAAAATTAGCATGGAAAAAAGAGGGCAGGCAGAAGTTCTACAAATAACACTGCTATTCGAGTTTCTAGCAGGAATACTGATAGCAGGAATACTCATATATGCGGTAATAAATCTCAACGAAACATCAGCACTCTCAAAAGAATACATAAAACAAGACTACCAAATAATAAAGAACTCACTTGAAGGAGAGCCTGGAGACTACAAGATAACATACCCAACAGGAACCTTCAAGGTAGAAGGGGGAGAGTTCAGGGATGTACAAGGAATACAGATAAAAACAGACAACAAGGCAACCATAAAAAAAGAGGGCAACAAAATAGGAATAATATGAAAAAAGGGGCATACGACCTGGGAAGAAAAGCACTGTATTATGTGGTGGCAGCTATGATAATAGCGTTGATATTCGTGTACACAAGCAACGCTCTTTACAAATACCAGAAAAAAGGACTGGACAACTTGCATAACATGGAAGTGATAGGAATACTGAACAAAGTAAACTCCTGCTTCTACTACGAAGATAGTGAAATAGGAAGAACGTATGCGAATACGGTGGACATGACAAAATTCAAACAGGAAAACCTGCAGAAATGCACGGACATACCGATAAGAGTGACCTTGACAATGCTAGGGAAAGAACCAAAATCAACAACGCTAAACTTCGAAGCAGAAAAGCTCAGAGAGACACAGAAACTGAGAAGAATAGTAACGATAAAAGACCAGGGAACAGACTACGAAGGATTATTACAAGTGGAGATACAAAAATGAACAAAAAAGGACAAACAGAAGACGTCTTTGCTGACTTAATACCGTCACTGATAATCATAGCGTTAGGAGCGTTAATACTTTATTACTTCTCATTCAACTTCGACGAAGAAATAAGCGACAGCAAACTAATGATAGCTAGAATGTCCGACAGGGAGTCATTCAGCGTTGAAGGAATGATGAACCACCAGGTAGAAATGCAAGGCAAAAAATACAAGATAATAGAACTCATAGACGAGTACAGCAGAGCAGAAGAAGGGAAGGGAGGATACGAAACAGCCTTGGAAACAGGAACAAAAGAATATTTGCTGCAAGCAGACCCCAGAATAGTGACATGCTTCAAAATAACACTCATAACATCACTGCAAAACGAACTATCGCTAGTAGACCTGTGCGAACTAAACACACTGGAAGATGTTAAAAGCGAACTGGCAATACTGCCTCTAACAGAAGGGTATGCAAAAATAAGGATTGAACATGGCGAACCGGACATCTAAAAAAGGAACGATACTATTACTCATAGCATCGATAGGTTTTTTGGTAGCAAGCATATGGCTGATGCAGGTGCACATAAAACCAAAAAACACAGGCAACACAGAATTTGATATCGTAAACTTGGGCAACGAAGGGGAGAATTACCTCTACTACATTGACAGGGCAGCAGAGCTATCACTCCAAAAGGCACTGGACGTAAAGTCAAGGGAGTACAAAACACAGGAAAAGACTTACACAAACAGAGAAGTATGCAACATACAGCTGGATGCTTGCAAAGAAGGAAAACCAGACTGCGAAACAAACCTGAAACTATTCTGTAAGGATGAGATGTTAAAAGCATTCAAAGAAAACTTTGACAAATACATAAAAACATTCAACGAGGAAACAGGCAAACAACTAGACATCAGGGATTACCAGTTTGAGATAAAAACAACGACAACAAAAACAAGGGAAATAGAAATCACAGGAAAAACAAACAAAGCCCTGGAAGAAAAAAAGGAAGGAATAGAATACAGCATAAAGCCGAACTTCAGGGTAAAGGTAAAGATTTAAAAACAAGACAAGCATAAAAAATAAAAAAGAGGAAAAAATGATTGAGGAAGGGCTAGAAGACATTGCTGACTTTTTATTTGTAACCCAGGGTATTACAGAAACAGCGATAATAAAATTCAGCCTGTGGCTGTTCTTATTCTTCATAATATTCAAGGGAACAGAAAAAGTGTTCAGGGAGAGCAGGGCAATACCCATGCTGATAGCAGCGATAATATCCTTCATAGGGATAAGATTCATGCCAGAAGAATGGATAAGTGCGATGTCGACAGTCTATGCCATAGTTGTGGGAATAGCACTCTTCCTAGGACCTTACATACTGCTAAGCATAATATGCGATGCCGCAAGACTCGGAAGAACTGTAAAATGGGTGCTGGTGCTGATTGCTTACGGAGCGATGATATACTTCCTACCGCAAATAGGAGCATTAACATTCGGAAGCGAGATGTTAGATAACTTGCTAAGATACTTCGGCGACAACAGATCCATAGCAGCAGCTGTATTCATAATCGTCCTCATACTGCTGATAATGGCAAGAAGAAAAATATACAGGGGAGCAGGATACGGAGCAAGACTACCAGTGAGAGGGCTGGGATGGATAGGCAGAAAAAGTATTGCGGGGGGAAGAGCAATAAAAGAATCTGCCATAAGGCACGGACAATACTTGACAGAAGGAGCAGCATTCGGCGCAGGGTACGGAAGAGCAAGAGGCGGTGGAATGATCAACAATATGTGGACAAGAATGCAAACGATAAGGAGGAGAAGAAGAATAGCAAGGAGAATGATGAGGGTAGCAGCAGCTCGCAGAGCAGCAGGCCCAAGACCATAAAGAAAAATATTTAAACAAAAACATTTCATACTTAGCCACTTAAAAAACAAAACATGGAAGTAGTAATATTAAGGAATGATAGGTCTTCGCTGGTTGAGAAATACAGCGAATTCAGCGAAGGGAGAGTTGACAACTACCAGGATGTTCTAGACATAAAAAAAGCATTAGAACAGATGGGGATAAAATACAGAGAGGTTATTGTAAAAGAAAACCTAGCAAACCTAAAGGAACTAAAAAATATAAAACCAGAACCGGAATTGGTAATAAATGTCTGTGACGATTTCTCAGAACCGAAAAAAGAAGCTCTGGTACCAAAAAGACTGGAAAATTTAGGAATACCTTACACAGGCGACTCTTACAAACCGTTAAGCATGTGCGTACAAAAAGCACTCTCCAAAAAGAAACTCATAGAATCGGGAGTGCTAACACCAAAATACCAGATTGTAAGCTCACCGAATGACGAGATAAAAGGGCTAAAATTCCCGCTGATAGTAAAACCAAACAACGAACATGGAAGCGTGGGAATAGACGAATATTCAGTGGTACACAACGATGAGCAGCTACAGGCAAAACTCAACGAAATGCTAAAAAAATACGGGATGATGCTCGTAGAGGAATACATAGATGATGCAAGGGAGTTCAGCACAGTGGTGATAGGGGAGAGCGTGATGAAGGTATCGGAAATGGTTTTTGGGGAGGAATTCGAGGGCAAACCAAAAATAATGACCTACGATGCCAAATGGGACAAAGAAAGTGATGATTATGCAGGGACAGTGAGAAAACCTGCAAAAATTCCAAAACAGCTTGAAGAAAGAATAAAAGAGGAATCGCTAAGAGCCTACAAGGCACTCGGATGCAAGAGCTATGCGAGAATAGACTTGAGAGTCAAGGACGGAACGCCATACGTTCTGGAAGTCAACGTAAACCCAGACCTTTCCAGAGATGGGGCTGTAGCAAAAATAGCAAAACAGTCAGGGGTGAGTTATTTAAAATTAATAAAGACCATTATAGAAAATGCGAAACCGGCTGCTGATGAGGAATCCAACGAACAAATCTTACAAGAAGATACAGAAGAAAAGAAAGCGGTAAACTTCTAATTCTAAAATAAAAAAGCGCCTCGGGCAAGACTCGAACTTGCGACCGCGCGGTTAACAGCTTCACGTATGATCAATCATATCGACTATTAATCATATCGCGTGCTCTACCTGCTGAGCTACCGAGGCAATAAATAGAAAATCGACTTAGAACATTTATAAACATTTCTATCAATATTTGGGGTTAGTCAATGAAGTCCTTATCCTTAATTTTTTCCGGAAGGTAACTATTTGTAATGAAACTAATACCCCTAGCTGACAATGCCTGGATTTCTGCCTTAGCATCCAACTTTTTCATCATTGCAAACTGATTCTGCCACTCCTTATTATTCTTAAACCAGTCATAATTAGAGACCTGCTTAATCCTAGCCCTATCAGTGTCCTTCATTTTAATCAAATGCTTCTGCAGACCATACTTCTCTATATCCTGATAAGTTATACCCAAATATTTCACACTTGGAATAGTGAGCCTCTTACTAGCATAAGCTAAGTTTATACTTCCATATTTTATGACAGAATAAATGTAAGCCCCATAAATATCCCAGTCAGCCAGAACATAGATTGGGAGGTTGTGTTCCTCATATAACCTCTGCAACAACCTCCTGATACCACGGGTTGTCTGACCCTGAGACGACATAATAATACAGTTCTGCTTATCCCAAAACTTATCTTCATGAAGACGTTCCCAAACAGCAGCCTTTTCCATGTACAAAACATATTTGGCAGTTATTTTCTTAAATTTTATATCTTCAACATTACTTGGGATGGACCAGCCGCCACTTCCTAATCTGCTCCAGTTGATTGTGTCCCCTTTATCTTGAATTACTACCTTACCCGCTACCGAACCATTTTTATTAGCGTTGATATGCAATTGCTCTCTGGCAAAACCGGTTATCAACTCAAGGTCTTCCACAACTGAATCCGTTTCAGCCTGCTCGTCAACCACGTTAATCTTAGTATCAGGAATTGTTCTCTTAGCCATGTAAAAAACATCCCTCAAACTAGCATGCTTCTCCTCGTTCAACAAATTTTTACTTATGGAGGCAATCTCAACAGTCTGCAGGAACTTCTTAGCATGCGCAACGTTAAAGAAATACCTATTCGCTATCCTGTCTTTCAACATCAAAGTCTTACTCTTCTCATCAAAACCAACATTTGACAACGACCTGACTGGCAGAGTGATTGTAGGATTCTTCCTGTGCCTGATATCCTTAACAAGCTTCTTTCCAAACTCACCAAGCTCAGCCTTTACTTTCTTCAACCTTACCACCGTTCTTCTCCAGATCAGGAAGACCTTTCTTCAGCATCTTATTGAGGCCTTCACTTATCGAGTCCTTTGACTCACCTGAAAGATTGTGCAAAGCAGCAGCAACTTCAGGGATGTACTTCTCAAATAAATTCAACTTCTCACGCTGCTCACGGGCATGAACCGTATGCCTGATGTGAGAAGCAAGTTTCCTTCCACACTCCTGCAAAGCAAGCTTCATCTCCTTCAAAATTTCAGGATAATGAGCGATAGCTTCCTTAGACTCCGAAGTGAAAGGTACCCAAACAGAAGCAATATGAATAAGGACAACAGCAGGACCCTGCGGAAGAGCACCCCTACTCTGGCTTAATCCATAATTACGCCAAGCAGTGTTAACAATAGCCTTGATAGAAGCGCAAGCGCTCTGCTGGTACAACAGAGGAACACGGTTAGCAAACCTCATGATACGAATAAGTTCGTCCTGAGGCAAGTCGCCGCCGTAGGCAATACCACAATTATGCATAACAATGTTATTAGCAACAAAATTACCTGTTTCTACAGTCAAATCATAAACATATTCTTCATTAGGTACCACTTCAATATTAATGATCTTATCCCACAACACATCGGAAAATGCCAATAATTTTAATTGTTTTGTAATGTATCCATAGTAATCTTCTAAACTTAAAACTTTTTGCAAGCTTATTCTTGTCATATAATGGTTATTTTTTTCAACTTGCCTTATTGTTTGATCTGAGAACCCAAGTTCGTACTGAAATAAACTATTCTCTTCCCTAAACCTACGTAAGCGATTTCCTAAAGGTATTATATCCCTTGATGATTTTATATTTACTGTATTTTGGATAGCTTTGGATAATCTCTCATATCTTTTGATTTGCCTAAAAGAAATTAGCAAATAGAATTTATTTATATTTTCAAAATCGTTTATAACCAAATTATATTTGACTTTTTTGGTCCTTACTTCCCTATTTTTAATTTTGCCAAAAGTATTAGGGATATCTTGCTTTTCTATTTTTGATATGATACCCAATCTTAACAATAAAGTTTGGACAAACTCGGCTTTCTCTTTTTTTGCAGTAGCAATACCAACACCTTTTACCTTTTTTTCTATTAAACTTACCCATCCATCCCCATCTACGTATCCTTTAAGCCAAGCTACAATGAGATTATCGGGTAATTCAGAGATAATCTTTTCAACCTCTTTTAATATTAAGTATAAGGTTTTATTACATAAACAAGATATTGTTTTTTTGTATCTCTTAACTTCTAAACCAAACAAGCTTTTTATTTTCTCTCCGTACACCTTGTGAAGATGTTCATCAATGTTAGTAAATACAATTCCCCTACGAGAAATGTAACCATCTGAGTTCAATAGCCCTAGAATGTACAAAACATCCTCATTAATTTCAGGTAATTTAATAACATGGGGGTTTGTGAAATTTGTGTCTACAATCCTGATACAATCAATTTTGCGTTTAAACTCTTCAAAATCTAAACCCAAATCGTTTATCATTTTTTTAAATACTGATACACTAGGCCTTGTAGTACCTTTATTTTTTTTATAAGACTTAAAGATATCATAATTCACCCCTAATTTAAGAGCAGCATTTTTATAACAACCGTACTTAACCTTAAGATTTTCAATAACAGATTTTACTAATGGGGTATCTACAATCTTTGTCTCTTTGGGGGGTAAAATATCAAATAGGTGAGGTGTTTTTCCACAGACCTTCATATTTCTAGGTACAGCAACAAATTCACCAGCTGAAGCATCCTCCACTCTTTTCCACACAATTTTACCGTTTTCTATTACTGGAATTTCATTATTTGCTGTTAGCTTAAGACTTCTTCCTGTCCTTGTAGTGATTTTAAGAATTTTGTGTTTATTTTTAAATTTATGGACCATTAGGACTTTACTAGGAATTATTTTCAGCGTATCATCCATTGAAAAAACTTGTTGATTTAACATTTTATTTTCAACATAATCTTTAATACTTACAATCTTACCCTGTTCTAAATAGATTTTAGAATCCCCTGTGCAACATTCTATCTGAAAAGGATTTCCCCTATAAACAGCAGGAGACCTGGTAACTGCAGCATAAAACTCAGCGTTAATCTCCTTCTTCAGACCCTTAATAATCAAATCCTCACATATCGGAGAGATGCAATCTGTAGGAGGAGCCATGATCTTGGTCTCGTTAATTGACTTGTACAGCTTCTCAGACTCCTGACGGGCAATGCGGGAGGGCTTAGCGTTCTCTGGAAGACCTGCCTTTGTGCAGATTTCCTTAGCAACCTTAGAGCTAACACGAGAAAAATCCTGGATCAAAAAAGCTTGCAAGGTTCTCGCTTTAGTGTCCTGCAACATCTTCATCAGTATGCCGAGTTCAACACCGTGAGGATGGGGTTTTACAGCCTTGGGCTCCCTAGGGAGCTTGTCAATAACCCTCAGGAATTCAACCATCTCATTTTCAGGAGTAAAGTAAATAATGGTAGCGTGGGGATTGATGATAGCAGTCTGCTTCAAATAATCATCAACACTCTGCCTTCCTTTCAGGTACTTGGCTTCAAGCTCAATCTCAACACGAGTGCCTTGAGGCTTATTCCATTCGACCTCCTCTTCCTTAACAATCTCAGGCTCATTTTTTCTTGTGTCAATATGAAGCTCATAGTAGTGGGCAGGCTTCTTCTCTGAGATGCGAGAAATAATCTTAGTAGGCTTTCCGGTGGTAAGCTGGCCGTACATGGCAGCAGCAGAAATCCCTATGCCCTGCTGACCCCTACTTTGACGGCTGGCATGAAACTTCGAACCGTAAAGAAGCTTTGCAAAAATCCTCGGTATCTGCTCCTTGACAATGCCTGGACCATTATCCTCTACTATGACTATGAAACGGTCCTCGTTAACCTGTTTGATGTTGACATGAACCTCAGGCAGTATTCCTGCTTCTTCGCAGGCATCCATCGCGTTATCCAAACCTTCCTTAACAGTCGTGAGAAGAGCCTTCCTTGGATTATCAAAACCTAGGAGATGACGGTTTTTTGCAAAAAACTCTGAAACAGAAATCTCACGCTGGCCTTTTGCAAGCTCCTCTGCCTTTGTTATCTCTCTCTTTTTCACCTCAACAAGTTTGGTTTGCTTCGCTACCACAGAGAACAATTAAAAAAAGCCCTATTTAAATTTTTGTGTTTTTAAAAAAATAAAGAAAAAGAGGGGATTAAATGCCTATGTACCTATTTGCGGGAGCACAAACCGTTCTGACAGGTGTAACCAGCTGGACAATAAGTAGGGCTAGCCCACTCCAAACAGGAATCTGCATCATAGTTTCCACAGATTCTGTAAGCTGCTCCAACAGTTGTAATCATACACTCCTTCACACCGGAAACCTGACACTCGTTAACACAAGGACTTGAACCACACTGACCGTTGTAGCAGTTAGTAGCACACCTATACCTCTGAGAAGTAGGCCTGTTGTTTAGACAATACCTTTCGATAAGGGTTGTACCACTACAATCGTCATAATAATTAGCGTTCCTATAGGTAACGTAGCCATAACTGCCATAGTCAAGACCATCATCAGAGTCAACACAAGAAGATCTAAAAACAGCACTACCCTCACTGTAAGCCTGGTTGACAGCAAAGTAAGCAACACCCACCCCGATAATCAGGGCTATGAGAAAAAGAAGATTACTCCTTTCCAAATCAAATCACCTCCATTTTAACAGAAAATAACAAGAAAAACTAGCTTAAATACTTTATTCTTTCATGGGCTTTGTGTAAACAGTAGCTTGTGTGTAAAAAGTAGCAATTCTATGTAAAATAACAGTCAAAAAGCATCCAAAATAAAAGAGCAGTTTTTATGATAACCCGTTTTACACTAGGCAATAGGATTTTATCTAAAAAATTAATAACTTTTAAACAATTAATCTACTTAAAATACTCAATTATCTCTCTTGGCCATAAAGAATAAGCTCTTTTACTACAAATTCTTAACACTTCTTCTCTTGCAACAAATCTTGCGTCTTCTAAATCACTTCCTATGATTATTTTATCAGTATCAGCAAAACATTCATACCATTTAGCTTCTCTCTTGCTTGTTGGGGTTATATGTGATGCTATGTATCTTCCAACTCGAATATCAAGTCCAACTTCTTCTCTAATACCCCTAATCAATGCTTCTTCATCTCTTTCTCCTGCCTCAGCAGTTTCTCCAGGAATATGCCATTCCCCTGCTAAGAATTTAGGTGAAGACTCTCTTTTCTTTCCAACTAAAATCTTTCCATAAAAATTTACTATTGCTACCAATGCTCTTTTCTCATTTATAAATTAATAATCAAATAATAGGTTAATAAAGATTTATTTACTAAACAACAATCACTAAAAATCTTAAATAATTTGATTTTTATTAGTAAAAAACATATCATAAAAACTTATTAAAAATCTGGTAAAAAATATATCTACTCTGTGTAAAAAGTTAAGGCTTTTCCCTACTTTCTACACAAAGCCTCTTTCATGATAACATAAAAAATCTCATTCTCAAGCTCAATTGCCTTGTAAGAAAGATTCAAATCCCCAACAAGCTTAAGGAACCAGGAACGCTCTTTAAGACGCTTCTTACCGCTAATGCTCCTAGTCGGGAAGCTGACAACAACAAACCTCGCACTTATACCCCCAATCAAATCAAGACTCACACCCCTCTTCAAGGATTCGAGAGAATCAAGGGCCTTAAACAAAAAACAAACATCAGCCCTGGGAAGTTTTGGAAGCTTAAGCAGGTCAGCAGAAAAAGCCCTACCATCCAAACCAGAATAACCCTTCATAACGTCAAAATAAGACTGGATAAAAGAAGCATCCTCAGGACTTAATTCATATGCATAATAAGTTACCTCCTTCAAACCCATCCAGGGAAAAGACAAGGGATTAAGACCGCAAGCAAGATCAAGAATAACCATGGGCTTGCCAGTGATACTAAAGAGAGAGATGTAAAAAGGGGAGTAAGAGGGAAATCTTTCCTGAGTTGATTTATGTGACTGAAGAATTTTGGCATGAATCTTCAAGGCATGATCATCAAGCCTTTTCTTCTTCTTAAGATAAAGCTCCAACTCAGCAAGGCTTCTCCTTGAAACGTTGAAAACACCGTAAACGTCATGAAGAGTTTTTCTCAAATACTTCAACATAACCTTGTATTCCTTAGCCTTCTGGAATTTAGGGTGAGAGTCAAGAATTCTCTTAACCTTCCTGTTCTTATCAAAATAATCAAGGACAAGCTGCCTAACAAAAGAAGAATCCAAAGCACGAAGAGTCTTCTTCCTCTTGACATCAGAGATTATAGCATCTAGGTTCATCTTCTAGAGCGCTTCCTCTTACTTTCAAGCCAGTTGTAAACAGGACCGTGAGGAGCACCCTTCAAAATGTTCTCAACAGCTTCCTTAGCAACAGTAACTTCATCAACTGTACCTATGATACAAACAGTCTTACCATAAACAGAGATACAAGTATTTGTAAGACGCTCAATATTCTTCCAAGCCTTACCCTTACTGCCGATGATACGGGACTTCAAACGAGCCATCTTCTTCTTGGAATTACCAGCATAGTCTTTTATGTTTACTACCTCAAAACAATTCTCCTCCTCACACAAAGAAATAGCAACAGCCGGGTTAAAACCACGACCAACAGCCTGAACAACTAACTTGCCATTATAAACATCCAAGCTCTCACCAGAGATAATAACCTTACCTTCATCAGAATCAACCTCTATCCTTGTTTTAGTTGCCTTCTCCAGCTGCCTCTTGGTAGAACCCTTCTTACCTATAAGTACTGCAACCCTTTCCTTAGGAATCCTCACTTCGTAAGAGTACATCTTCAGAACTCTTCAACGCTTTCAAGACCTTTCAAATAACCTTTCTTCTTAAGCCAGTCAACCTGGCTGGCCTTATACTTGTGAACTATATCACCCTTTGTATTGTTATACTCCCAAGGCTCAACAAGAACTATGTCTCCCTCACGAACCCAGAGCTTACGCTTCAACCTACCGGGAATACGGCAGTTACGGGAGTTACCATCAAGACAGCGAACCTTAGAACGAGAAGAACCAAGCCTCTGCTCAAGCAGACCAAGAACCTCACGACCCTTAGGAGTCCTAACCCTCATTATTTCCTGAGCAAGCTGCTCCTGACGCTTCTGTTCTTCCTTCTTCCTTGACATAACAAAAGAATTGATTAAGGTGATTTATAAAGCTTTTCCATAACAACCCGTCTGAACCTTACCTAAGCATGCAATAGCTTCTTGAAAAAAATTATAAAGAGGATTACTTCTTATCAGATTATGATTGAGAGATTAAAAAAGAAGGATATTAAAGAAGCAGCTAAAGTTTACTACAAAGGACTCCAAATGGAAACTCCTAAAGGGCGAGCTACTTTCGATAAAATAATTAAACATCTACAAGAAGTCTCTTTATTTGTATATAAAGAAAAAGGGAAAATAAAAGGGTTGGTCTCTTTCACTTTTAAAGAAAAAGATAAAATCAAGATGGACTTTATTTGTACATTCGAGCTAAGGAAAGGGATAGGAAAGAAGTTGATGAAAAAACTGGCTGAGTTTGCAATAAGACACAAAGTAGAATTCATTTATTCAAACGTTTCATCTCAAGACAAAAGAGTGATCAAATTTTATGAATCCTTAGGATTCAAAAAATATGGAAGATATTTTGTCAACAAAAACTTCATGCTGTACAGAATAAAGGCAAAACCTGAGTGGATAAATCTGAAAATCGTATAAATAACCCATCTGCTTCTGAATTAAAAACAGTATAAAACACACACATTTAACGTTACACTATCGGGTCGCATTTCGAAACATTAAAATAGGGGCTAAACACAAATTATATTATGGTTTGCATAAAATGGGTTCTAGTACCTGTTTTGATATTTCTCTTGCAAATTCCTTCTATTTTGGCCATCTCAAATGTTCAACATTCTGTGGATGGAAACAAAGTCACAATAAGTTATCAGGGAACTCCGCCATTCTGGATTAACATAAGACCAGATACCGATATTGGACAAGCAGGCGGATATTTGTGGGCTAACATTTATTCCAATCCATTCAGTTATGACATGAGCTTTGCAATAAATCCTTCTGGGAGCTTTTATTATGGAGTTAAAGATACTGATTGGAGTGGTACAAATTTATTCAATTTTGCAAATACACCATCTTGTATTGGAAGTACAAAACCTAGAGAGACAATTTGTAAAAATGGAGTGTGCAAATTAGTTGTTTCAAATGATGCAGTATGTTCAGATGTTAACAGAAATAAAGATAAGATAACAGTTTTAATGATGAAAGGAAGTATTTATGAAGATTCTAGTTTAAAACAAAAAATAGATTATTTTTTACAATCTATAAAGAGTGATGTTAAAATAGACAATATTGGCATAACCTATTTTGATGGAAAAAACTCTGATGAATTGGATGCATTTATAGAAAAAATTTATTGTAATCAAGATGTAGGATACGTTATATTGATTGGAGAAGAATTTGAACAATTTATTAAAAGTAATGATGATAAATATATAACACAATATGCTAATTGGAATGGTGAATTTACAAATGTTGGTAAAAAAAGGTATACTTTTGAAAATGGGATACAAGAAAATAATCCTGATTTTATATGCAAAGATGTCATAATCTCATGGATTTTACCGCCAATGCCTTATCAAAAAAAGCTTTCAAATAATGAAAGAATAAATTTCGTTTCAAAAACAATAGATACATATACAAAATATCATTTGAATACAGATAATATACTCTCTAATTTTAAAGGTCATTTACATATACAATGGGATGTAAATACATTAGGTGATACACAATTTACTACCCCTTTATATGTTAATAGTAATACAATATGGGTGCTCAATACCGAACATGAAAAAATAAGTGAATTGATAAAAAATCATTACAAATTTTTTAGTTTCTTTGTTCATGGATGGCCAACTTCATTGACAATTGGAGTAACACCTAATTTAACAACTGATCCTAATCTAGTTTCTACTACTGTTGATGAATTTAAAGATATGAAAATAGATAATCTAGCATTAATAGCTTATACAGGTACTGCTTGTAATACTGGGTGGGTTAGTTGGAATGAAATATATAACACATGTTGTTGGCCTCAAAATTTTATGGATGCTGGTATTTGGGCGCAATTTTCAGGATTTGCTGATAGTGGAGTAACTCCTATTCTCGAACCGCCTTTTGTTGGGCAAAAAATTCGAGAAGTTTATGGTGGATATATGTTATTTGGAGATCCTACTGCACATATTAATTAACTTTAGAAGTTGCCCCTTGTTTGACTGTCTTTTATTGCTCACTTTGTTCGCTTGGATGGACGGACTCCAGATTTACTTTGAGTTTTTCGGCTTCGCCGAACGTTGCACTAAAACTCAACCCTTCCAAGTATTCAAGGGTATTTAACAGCGATTACGCGAACCATTAGAACTACCGAGGAGGTCAAAAAGACTTTCTACAGAGCCCATAACAATCCATCTGAAAAGATTGTAAAAACAAAAAAGGAAAACGAAAGATTTCTGAACAAAATAAAAAGCCTGCAAACAAAGAAAAAGAATTCCGGAAAATCCTACAAAAGGGATATTAAAAACTGATGCCTAAAATAAACAAGCAGGAGGTCAAAATGAAAGAAGACTTAGTATTAAGGCTAAACACGCTGGAAAGCCTGGCAGTAGCAACTCCGGAAGAAAGAGAGAGGACAGGGCTTTATACAAACCTGAACTATGAAGAGGCAGAGCCATACAAAAAAGGAACCTTTGACAAGGTCATAAAATATTGCCTCGAGCAGAACGAAAACTCAACCATAGACGAAGACAAGACACTAGCCATGGAGATAATGGCTTTGCTAAGCCAAAACACCAGGGAAACACCGTTCCAGGTAAGGGTACGCAACGAGAATGACGGATTCAAGAAAAATACAGAAACGATGGGAGAGGTAATGAAGCTAGATGACAAAGTTGTACAATACATAGAAAAGAGAACGATGGAGAACGGCAACACATACGATTACTTGGACATGGTAGTTGAACTAAACACAAAAGTAGGAGCAAAATGCTACCAAAAAGCTTTGTCTATAATGAATTACGGAACAAAACAGCGGTAATAATGAACGGAACGATAATGGAAGTCAAGGAAAGACGGCAAAACCAAGACTATTTCAGGTGGTACACAAAGACATTCGGCATAGAAAAGGGAAAAAACCTGAAAACCTTAGAAGAGGACTACCTAGAAACGTACCAGGAGGAAATAAAAAAACTAAGGGATGAAGAAGTGAACAGAACAACAAGAACAACGATAGGAGCAGAAGGTCTGGAACTGGTAGACTTCTTCATAGGCAACGTGGTAAGAGACAACGGAACAAAGAGAGCGGAAGAGAGTTGCAAAATAGAAGAAATACTAAAGGGATATCACTTCATCTGCTGCAACACGCTTTACGAAGTAAAGCCGTTGAGAGGGCAAAACCACGAAATATTCATAGAAAAAAGAAGCTACAGCATAGACAGAAAAACAAACAGCCTGGAAGGAGTTGATGAAGAGTACAGGAGAGCAATAGGGCAAAGAAAAAACACAGCAAAAAGCAGCCAGGTAACAAGGATAGCGGAACAAAAAAAGTTTTATGACAGAAACCAGAACCTGGGATTTGAAACAACAGAGAGGGGATTCTACATATACACCACAGTAGAACCTTACGCGTTGTACGAAAGAAAAAACAGAAAATACTACGGTTTCGGCAGAGCAAAAATAGGTGTACACACAGAAATAAGAGACGGAAAAATAATATGGCACCAAGCTGTTGTGATGAACAAATACATCCACCCTGCGCTCAAGGAAGACGGAGAATACCAAAGCATATGCACAGGAAACTTCTCCTATAACCATCTGATAAACAGGCACCATGAAGAAGCAAAACAGATCAGGGCAGCACTCGAAGAAGCAAGAAGGATGATTGAAAGAGGCTACTTCTCTGAAAAAGGATCCTGGAACGAACTGACCCATGAAAAATACAAAACGATGGAGCTGCAAAACACGAAAGGGTGGAGGGTGACAAACATATGATAGACTATTCAAGACAAAAAATATTTGACATGCAAAGCATAGGCAGCGCAAAAATAACAATAGTCGGAACAGGTGTGTTAGGGGACTACCTCGGGATGTACATGGCAGGACTGGGAATAAAGAATTTGAAGATAATAGGGAAAGAAGCAGAACAGCTAGAACAAAAACTGCTGAAAATAAACCCTGAGCTCGGAATAAAAACGAGAAACACAACAGATGAAATTTCCCTGGGAAAACCAGACGTGCTCATAGAAGCCACCAACAACAAAAACTCAAAAGAATTCTGCAAAAATCACGCAAGAAAAAACAACACGCCACTCATAAACATAGCAAGCGAAGAAAATAATGCAAGCGTGCAGATAGAGAACCTACAAAATGACTTCTCCTTTTATGAAGGAAAAAAACAGGGGAACTTCACAAGCGGAATAATAGCAGCGATAGCACTTGACGAAGCAAGAAAAATCATAATGCCAATGCAGGACGACCAAAAACTGAAAAGAAGGATAGACTTCAGCATGCACAAAGCAGCAAGGTTCAACTCAGGAATAGAACAAAAAACAAACCAAGACAGCATACATGGAATGAGAACATTAATAGTAGGAGCCGGCGGGATAGGAACACACCTCGCGTATAACCTGGCGCTGATGGGTATAGGAGAGATGGACTTAATCGACGGTGACAAAATAGAAAACCACAACCTCAACAGGCAGACACTTTACTATGATAGGGTGGGAAGGAACAAAGCAGAAACGCTAGCAGAAAGACTAAGCGAAATAACAACATCAAAAATAGGTGCACTGCCTTACTACCTGAAGCACGAATCGCAAATAAGAAAAAAGTACGACATAATATTCAGCTGCGTAGACAACTGGGAATGGAGAACAAGACTGAGCAGATATGCAAAAAGAAACAAGATAGCTATGATTAACGGTGCTGTGACAACGTTCTCAGCCAAGACAGAATTCTCAAACTGCCTCGAATGCAAGTATGAGAGGAACGGAATCAGAGAAGATGGAAACAGGGGAGGCTGCAACAGCCTTGAATCAAACGTGGTGATGCAGAATGCTTTTGCAGGAGCATTAATGGCCAGCGAAACAAAGGCAATAGCGATGCCAAGCAGGTATTCCAACCTGACAGGAAAAGAGGTTAGATACAACACGAAAAACTCTGATGAAAGGAAAATCATCATCATAAATTCAAATTGCACGTGCAGAAGGTGAAAACATGAGCATAGAAGAAAAATTAGAAGAACCGATAAAGAAAGTGAGGATAACCAGAGAGGCATTTGAAAAAATGAACAACTACGCAAGACTGGTGTCGGAAATAGTTGGCAGAGACGTGGAATGCGCAGGACTTCTGCTAAACGACTATGAAATGTACGATGATGTCACGAGGGACGTCTACCTGTCAAATGGGCAAACGATAAGCGAATCAGACGGAAACTTCAACCAAGAAGAAGACGCAAAGAGCTACGCTGAAATAAAGAAGAAAAGAAAGAAGGTTAGCGGAATATGGCACAGCCACGGCAGCATAACAGCATCCCACTCGCAAGACGACGACAGGCACCTGAGAAAGATGTACATCACAAAAAGCAAAAACAACAAAATAAGTGTAGGAGCAACAAAAATAGAGCCCGAGATAAGGAAAGAGGGAGAAAAAACAAAGATAGTATCAGACAGCAACATAGTAGAATACGAAAGAGACACCATAACGATAAGAACAGAAAAAGGAAGAGTAATAAAAATAAACATAGAAGGAAAAATAAAACAAGTAGAAGAGGAACAACTGAAAGAAAAGGGATTCGTAAACAGCATAGTGATCAACAAAAGAGCATACCTTGAAAACCTGCTTGAAAGAGGAAACAGTTATTACTGTGAATGCCTCACAGGAGAAGACATAACAAAACCCAAAAAACTGGAAAACCTGGAACTGGAGACAGTGGAAGAAGATAATGGGATAGTAAAAGACGAAAAGACTCTGATAAGTGAGGTAGGAGAAAGAGTTATACACGAGGGAAGACACCTCAATGAACACCCCAACTACCAAAACGTACTGTCAAAATACGCAAACGTTGAAGAAAAACAGGAAAGGGGCTATAAAAAAAGACTAAGGGAATTTTACAGGAATTACAAAACTGAAGATGAAATAGACAGGATGATAGTAAGCCTGGCAAAAATAGTATCGGGAGACTACAAAATAAATGAAAAACTGGGAATAAAAAACAGGGCAAAGAAGATAATAACGTATTACAAACCAACAAAAGCAAAGAAACAAAGCTTGTACCGAAGAATGAAACCAAACTTACAAATAGCAGCACTCTGCGCGTGCATAGGACTGTTGGGAATAGCATACGTGGCACTGACGGGGATAGAAAAGGCATCGATAGGCTACCTCAAAAAAACAAGACCTGAGGTAGCAAGCATGATGGAACGGGGAGAGAAATTCTCAGAAATAGCAAAGGTATACTACTCAAAGCAAGATGGAAAGCCTTGAACAAGAACTAGAGAGGATGTACAACAACGGACAGGCAGAAGGCATAGCAGGAGAGATGGCAAGAGAGGTTATCAAGAAAGGAATAACAGCAAAATACAAACTGGGAAAACGAAAACAAACACCCACAATAAATTTCGACGCAAGAGAAGTGGTTGTAAAAAATTATGAGGCCATGGGCAGGATAAAACACAAAACAAAAATAGAAGAAGGATGGCAAGAAGCAAAATACGGGTTAACCATGGCTGGCATGTACATAGGGATAGGAATGCTAAAACTCTTGGAAATGACGTTTGCCTTCATAGAAAAACAGTCGATAAACTATTTGAGCAAAACAAGGCCAGACATAAGTTACATGATGAAAAGAAAAGAACCGTTCAACAAGATAGCACAGCAATACTTTTACAAGGGAAGCCCATAAGGTTTATAAACAATTCTCAATGCTTTTTTAGTAACGGGCCTGTAGCTCAGCCTGGCTTAGAGCACTCGACTTCAAAGAAGGGTGAAACTGATAAGCCTGCGAACAGGGTCTCTTCTCCACGGAGGTGAGGCGCAGAGAACCATGTTCTCTACCTGTATGCGAGCTCATAGATCGAGAGGTCTCGTGTTCAAATCACGACAGGCCCACTAAACCCAAAAGAACCACCCACTTCCAGAAGGTATACCTTCTTTTAACCCATAATACTCTGTTACTCCAACTTACAAACTCTCACCCAACCAATAAAAAGGCAAAATTTATTAACAAGAGGGGTTATACAGGTTTATGGAAAATACAGTATGCTTAACCAAAGAAGCTGTCGCGGATTTAATCAAGGTAAAAAATGAATTCGATTCAATAGTAGAATCTATAGAACTGATGGCAGACAAAAAGTTTATGAGTTCTTACAAAAGAGCTAAACAACAGATTGAAAAAAAAGACTTTGTTGACTGGAATGAACTATAAAATCCTACCAACCAAAGAGTTCTCCAAGGACTTCAAGAAACTAGACAGACAAATCCAACGAAGAATAAAGGAAAAAATAGAAGAGGCAGCAGAAAACCCTACAAGGTACAAACAGTTACATTATGATTTAAGTGGAAGCTGCAGATTATGGATAGGAAAACTTAGGATAATCTTTTCTTATAACATTACAAAGAAAGAGATTTATCTAGAAAAAATCGTATTTGGGCATAGATACAGAAAATAATTTTTCTTGTTATCACTTCAGACTTTATAATTACTAACTCAAACATCCAGAGGTCTCGTGTTCAAATCACGACAGGCCCACTAAATTTTCTAGCGGTCTACATTGTTCTAGAAAACATTAACACATACCCCAAAAACTGTATGCTACTGGTTCTGTAAAAAGAGGGAGGTCAATTAGCCAATCTTAAAAAAGATGCTTAATATGATTTGCATACTGAGAAATAACGCGAGCATCAACAACTTCGAAAGAATTACCCTTGGCCTTGACATAACGCCTGCCCGGAGCATCAAAAAGACGCAAGGTTTCCTCAAGCAAAACATCAAATTTTTTTGCACTACCATCAGATTTTAACTGAGAGGTGTCAACTTTAGACTCTTCCAGTTTAGAGGTATTAGACATAACACGATCCTCAAGAGTTGGAAGATCAACTTTCTGTTCACTACCCATAGAATAGAATATTATCTGTGGGCTGGAAGGGGTTTCAAGCAGGCCAACATCATGCTTAAGCTTCTTTGAATCAGAAGCAGCTGCAACCTTAACATTCTCAGGCTTCTCTACCTCAGAAGGCTCGCCAAATTTTAGCACAAACTTGCCACGTCTAAAAAAAGGGAAAAAACCTCTCGTCGCAATGTAGGCAAACTCCTTCAAATAGACAAAGTCCCTAGAGAATCTTTCTTTCAAGTCAGGTATTTTAGTTATGAAAGAATCCTCTATGATACGCTCATAAGAGGGATTTACTGGAACAAAGAAAAATCTCTTATCGAGCTTTGAGGTGATCCTACGCAGCAAAATAAAAATATATGGGGAAAAATCAAGAAGCTTGCCTGAGTAACTCCTACCATACTTTAGCTTACCACCTTCCCTAATATACTCAGGATAAACCAGAAGGTCGTTACTGTGTTCACGCTCCCTCAAAATATGCTCGAGATAAGATTCGTAAAGAAGCTTGGACAACTTTTTACCTATGTAGACCTCGTACTGCTTATTATAAGGACCAATGCTACTTGGCAGAGCAGAATACATCATGTCAAGAAGCCAGTTCTTGGAATAAAAACCACGCTCACCACGCACAACCATAAAAGCACCAGTCTCACGCAAGATAGGATCAAAAGGACCGATGAAAAGGTTATCGCCTGCTTGGATGCGAGTGGGCATATGAGCCTTACCCAAAGCAAGCTGCGTCTCAAAATAATCAAGATGAGACCTATGACGAGAAACATAAATGAAATTAGAGTCAGGATACTGGGTTTTAAAATCTTTAATCTTATCAAGACCTTCAACTTTTACAGAGGAAAATATTCTGCTAGAATAGAATTGGGATATGGCAAGAACACTCTTACAGATGGTTCTCAAACTATGCTCAACATAAGGGAATAAATCTTCAATATTCTTGTAATGATTCATAGACCTGAAAATAAGGAGTGGTTTTATGAATATTAGTGGTTGGGAGTATATAAATATTAATGATAAGAAGAATACAAATAAAAATTGTTTTTACAGTTTAGTAGGCACCCTACCCGTTAACAGGCTCGCAACTATAACCAGAAGGGGGTGCTATCGCAATGCACAGGCTATACGTGGATTGTAAGCAATACACCTTAGTAGGCCACACCACATACATTTAGGGTTCTTCAATACAAGCACCGTCTTTGCAGCCATTTGGGCAAGCAGGCGCTTCGCCAAGTACTTGTCCAGAATCGCCGCAGTACATCTCATAAACTGCACAATCCTTTTCGCAATTATAAACTCCAACATTAGCCAAAACATCATCACTTACCCAATTAGAATCATAATCCCAGGGATACACTCCATCTCTTAATTGCAGACAAAAATCACTTGCGTAACCTACTTTTCCTCTGTTCTTATCTCCAAAAGAACTAAGTTCACCATAAGCCTTTCCTTTAACATAGTAATTATTTCCACCATCAGAATCTGTACAGGTTTGGGCTTCTCCGATACAAGTACCATTATAACAACCTTTAAGGCAGTTGTACTTCTCTGATGTTTTCACCCCTTTATCATTACAGTACCACTCTATAAGCGTTGAATTACTGTAACATGAATCAGTTGATACAGATTTGTCTAAGGGTAAACCCAGAAGAGGATAACTAACATTCCCAAAATCATAACTAACATTCCCCCTAACAAAATAATCTTTACCCCCATCGGTGTCTTTACATGCCTGGACGCAAATACCTTGATCGCAGTAGCTAATATACGGTAAGTTACATACACCACAATTTAAAGTTTTACCACAACCATCCCCCCAACTCCCGCATTTTTTACCCAATTTACTTGCGCAAGTAGATGGAACGCAAGTAATATTATAGTTACCTGTGTGTTGTGTATCATGCATATACATAGGCCAGGGCAAATAAGCCTTGTTGTACAAACCATCAAGCTCCCAAACATACAAACTACCCCTGTATTTCCATATA
This sequence comes from Candidatus Woesearchaeota archaeon, assembly GCA_964428965.1. Lineage (GTDB taxonomy): Archaea > Nanobdellota > Nanobdellia > SCGC-AAA011-G17 > VGLX01 > JAWABC01. The sequence continues at coordinate 2,025 of CAYSAF010000009.1, read as the reverse complement.
ATGTTAGTAAGATCCCTATCCCAATCTGAACTTGCCACCAACTCCAACTTTTTATCCCTGTCTATGTCATCAATAACTGCAGGTGCCTGGGCATCAACTTCAGTAACTTTTGGAAAACCACCTAATAAACTACCGTTAGACCCCCAAGCGTAGACTCCTCCATGGTAGAAGATGTTGGGGTAGAAGCCATCACCTGCTGTTGTGAGAACATCTATTGACTTGTCATTGTCTATGTCCCCCATTATTAAGGAGTAATAGTCATTCCAGGTGGTATATTGGGGCCAGCCATTAACAAAACTTGCATCATGGTGTAGAAGTGAGGTTTCGAAGCCTAATCTACTAACAGCTATTTCTAGATCTCCATCTTTATCGATGTCTCCTAAGGAAGGTGTTGACCAGAAGTTAAATCCAACTTCAAATGGCCATCCAGGTAGTATTTTTCCGTTTTTGTCAAATGCATATAGCCCACCATACCTGGTATCAGGGAAAATGTCGGATGCATACATCAGTCCAACAACTATTTCTGGATTGCCATCATTGTTTATATCTCCAACGACTGGGGAGGAGAATACCTCCCCTTTCACTATCTGGGGCCATCCCTCGACTAGTGATCCGTCAATGTTGTATACTGCCAAAAATCCTTCATTTATAAACTCATTGTTGTCCCAATCATATCCTGCTCTTTCTGTAGGCCCTGCAATAACTATCTCCATTTGGGGGTCATCATCAAAATTTCCCACTGCTGGATTGCTCACTATTGAAGCCCCCCAACGGGTGTCAGGCAAGTCCCATTGTGAAACTATTAAGCCTTTATTGTTAACAATCACCATCTTCTCTTTATAAGCATCATTTCCTTGAATAACAATCTCTTTGTTACCGTCCAAGTCCAAATCAGCCATGAGCATGGTAGGGTGGACATCTAGGGGCACGTGAATGGACCATAAAATAGAACCATCATGATTAAATACAGAAAGCAAAGATTCTTCTGCTAACCACCATTGATAAGAAAGGAAGGGGTTAAATGCAATTACCTCACCATACCCATCATTATCCAAGTCACCTACCAGAGGCATGTGCAGATTCCCACCTGAGGCTTCTTCAGAACCTACCCCTCTAGACCATAACAAACTACCAGTATGCTTATACACATTAACAGTCGGAGGACCACCACCAGTGTAGACTATAACCTCCTTGTAGCCATCCTTATTCAGATCATAAACTACTGGTTCTAAAAGTCCTCCCCAATAGTAATAAGTGCTCAAAAGATTTGACTTATTCCCAATCAACTTTAAAAAATCATCTTTTGTTAGGGTAGTTGTTTGGCCTTCAGCATTTTCACTTAAAGAAGTACTGGCAATAGTTACGTATTCAGCTGTTGTAGCAGGGTTTTCATCTCTTTCTGTAAATTCCTGGTAAGGAACTCTCACAGGCCAACCTTTTTTAAGGGTTGGGTCAAGATATAAGTTCTCTACATAAGCATTAACAACTTCACCCTGGGTGTTATAAATACTCACCCTTATGTTATAGAACCCCTCTTTTATAGTAAGCTGGTTAGTATCCCACACAGCCAGTGTATCATTATCTATTTGAGATAATCCCTTCTTAACAAGAGTTACCCCTTTACTCGACCAAGGCCCTTTTAAAGACTCAGCCATTAGCTGGTAGTCTACCAAATACTTAAGGAATTCATCACATTTTGCTATACCTTTTATTTCTATTAAATCTCCTGACCTTAACACATCGTTATTTAAGGGGTAAATAATTTTTGGGAGCGGTTTAAGTAATACATCAAGCTTTGTTTCTTTGTCAACTACAATATTGACTTTATCTGTGTAATCAGCATACTCTTTTTTACCAACTTTCAAAGACCTAACACCTTCGTTTAGCTTTATTACAAGAGGATTATCCTTCTTGGTTTCCCCCCTGTAAAAAAAAGCACCATCTTTTTCAATGTAGACACTAGCATCAGAAGGGTTTGAAGTTACTGATAAAAATCCTAGCTCTTCATCTGAAATTCCGCATCCT
>CAYSAF010000008.1:0-36954 GCA_964428965.1 Candidatus Woesearchaeota archaeon | reverse complement strand
TTCAATCTGCGGACTAAAGTCCGCTAAGGGTTTCTTTCACAGGCAAGCTCTAAAATAAAACAATGGACGAGCTGATCAAGAGAACTAAGGAAGCAATTTCTCTGTACCTCAAATGCCAGAAAGAACCTTTTTGGGATTCTAAGTTTCTCGCATTCTACCAGTGAAGAAAGCACTAGCCTTCCTTCTATCAACTGCAAAGGTATCCTATCTTTCATTTTAACATTAAAGATTAGAGTATAAACTTAACATCACTAACAAACTCTATAAGAACATTAGAAGTATCCACTCTTTTTTTCTTCAGCTTTGCCATCAAGGTTTCTAGATCAGGATCTGAATCAATTACCTGCTCATCACGGAATGCAATAAACCTATTGTTGTACTCTAATATGAGCCTATCCAGATTAGACTGAAACCAGGCCAAGTCTTTCTTGCCTGATACCAACATTTCAACAATTTGGTTCCCCATTTTTAGTGAGGTATACTTACTTTTATTTAAACGTTTCCTTAGATAAACCGCAAATTTACTATTAATTCGGATGTCAAACACAAGGTTTATATATAAAAAAGTTATAACAACCATATGAAATTTAATATGATTATAGAAGAAGGAGAAGACGGCTACCTAATATCAGAAGTAGTTGAACTTCCAGGATGCCACACACAGGCAAAAACAATGGATGACCTTATTAAAAGGACTAAGGAAGCGATTTCTCTATACCCCTAAAAAATTTACAGAAAAACCTTAGAAAAGTATATAAGTAACATTAATCATATAATGTATGGGTCGATTCCGTAAAAAGGCTGCTCATGCAGACTACCCAACGCTAATGCGTGTCAACGGTTGGGAAGGTCGCCAATTCTAAGTTAAAGATTTACTTCTTTAATCAACTCAGAGGTCGAGAATACCCCGACAGAAGACTGTTTCTTCAAAGCCTTATCATCAGACCATAGAGGAATATTTTTATACAGACAAAGCGCTATGAAAGGAGCATCTTCAACATGGCCAATTAACTTCATAGCTGGCTTAAGCATGTGTTTAAACTCTTTATTGTTCATTACAATTATCCTTGAAGATAAAAACTCCATAAGCTTAGAGAAATCAACATCACTTACCCCTGACTTGAGGATTATTTCATCCCTATGTGCTAAAGTTTCCTCAAGGATTTGTTCAGGAGCATAAAGATTGATTTTTGAACAGCATAACAACGCACGGGATTTCGCAGGCCTAATCAAGGCTGAAAGCAATACATTCGTGTCCACAACAATTTCCAACCTAACTCAACTTCTTGTAAGTCCTTTTCCACATGGACTTCTTTATTTTCCTTCCAATTTCAAGGGCATCCTTTTCGGAGAGCTTACTCTTCAAAGCAAGCTTGTCCAGAATCTCAAGGGCTGATGCCTTCTCCTTGAAAGCCTGCCTGGCAACCTCAGACCAATTAATCTCAGGGTGCCTCTTCATAAAATCCCTCAAATCTTCAGGAACTGAAAGGGTCATGTTAGCCATCTGCAAAACCTCCTATGTGTATTATGTGTATACACATATATAAAACTTTTCTTTAGTAAGGAGGTTGCATGCATCTACTATTAGGCAAGGTGAATTTAACAGTTACTTACCTATTTCCGGAAATTTTACACTCACAGAAACCTTTGTAAATAGACATCACTTGGATTATAGTAAAGTAGGGAGTAATGAATTAAGGAACTTGCAGATTTTTAGTTATGGCTTAAGTATATCTCTTATTTGCCTAACAACAGATTTTTTACGTCCTCAATAAAGGACTCCATAGAATCAAGGAGCGACTTCGCATCATCAGCAGAAATGTCTTCCCCATAATAGTTTATTGCATTCCTCACCTTCCTGAAATAGTTGAATTTGACAGCAAGCGCTGATTTCTTCATTATATCCTTAAGAAAATAGCAGTAGCATTCATGGTTATATATTTTGTAACCATGAGATATTGCCAAGGCCTCGAGAAGTTCTCTCAGAGCATCATAAACCAGCGTTATTTTTGAACTTATAGTTTCGTCATTCAACTCAAGCAGCCCCTGCGCGTAGAACTTGTTTGCAGATGCTTTAAGCAACGAGTCAATTAGATTCTGATCTCTCTTAATCTCTTTCACAAAGCTATTCTTTCTGCACGCCCTCCAATCCATCTAACCAACCACCTAAAACTATAAAGCCATTAGAAATATTGTTTAATAACTCTCTGCTCTTAATATCGGATTTCCTACGGAAAAGAAATGGCTGTATCTTCCTCCCAAGTTTCTTTTCAAAACGCTCCAAGTCAAAGGATTTGGAAAACCCAAAAACCGCAAGGTCAACATCAGACTCTTTCCTAACCTCTGCCTTTGACAAAGAGCCGAAAAGTATTACCAGTTGGGCTAACAGTTTATTTTCCAGATAATCTAGCAATCCGGATTTTTCCAACTCATTAAGCCAGTAGACCCTTGAAAGGTTCACGAACAGCCTGCTTTCCCTGTTTGCGGAGTAAAAGATATAATTTCTTTCTTCCTCTTTAATGAGAAGACCTTCCTTTTGGAATGCAGCTAAAAGCTTTGAAGCAGAAGGTGGGCTTATCTCCATAATCCTTGCGTACTCCCTGACATTTATGCGCCTGTAACAGTCCTCAAAAAAAGGGGATAGGTCGTTAAATATTCTTAACATATGTTAAAATAAATTAACAATTGTTTATAAGCGTTGCGGAGGGAAGAAAAATTATGCACAGAAATCTTTATAAACAGTTACCACTCGAATATAGTAAAGATTTTAGGGGGTATTTTCATGAAGACAGCAGTCCTAATTCCAGCATACAACGAGGAAAAAACCATAGCCAAAGTTGTGAAGGATTTTAGGAGAGAACTGCCAAAGGCTGACATTCTTGTTTATGACAACAACTCCAAGGACAGAACTGCCAAACTAGCCAGGAAGGCAGGTGCCAAGGTTGTAAAGGCAGAGAAGCAGGGCAAGGGAAATGTTGTTCAGAAGATGTTCTCAGAAGTGGAAGCTGACGTTTACGTGATGGTAGATGGGGATGACACATACCCAGCAGAATACGTTCATGAGCTGATAAAACCGATTATTAGGAATGAGGCAGACATGGTAGTTGGAATGAGAATGAACGGGTTTGTGAAAGAAGAAAAAGCACTACTACACAAAATAGGAAACAACGCAATAAAATGGTCACTAAACTTATGTTTTCCAACAAAAGTAAAGGACATGCTTTCTGGCTACAGGGGGTTCAACAAGGATATTGTAAAAAACCTGAATCTTATGAGCTCTGGATTCACCATAGAGACTGAGATGACAATAAAGGCGCTGGAAAGCGGTTATAGAATAAAAGAAGTGCCGATAAAATACAGGGAGAGGCCTAAAGGATCTGTCTCCAAGCTGAAAACCTGGGATGATGGAACCTTCATAATGCAAACAATACTCCAGCTGTTTCGTGACCACAGGCCGATGCAATTCTTTCTGGCAGGAGCCCTGGTGATGTGGGGGATTGGTGTGGGGTTTTTAGCACCGATATTCACAGAAGTGATAACAGGGGAGGTAAGGAACATAACAAACCTTGTGATGACAGTGTTCTTCATCATACTCGGACTGCAGATGTTCGTTGCTGGGTTTTTAGCAAGCTCAACAAAGAGGCATACGGCTGAATTGATGCATCTTATAAGGAAAGTCAGATAAAATTCTGAGGTAAAAAATGTTACAACTAATAAACCAAGGACTTAGCGTGAATACTCAGATGATGCTGGGCACTGTAATAACCTTATGTTATCTAATAGTTATAGAGCTCATATCAGCAAAGCAACAAGACGAAGAAAATTTAGAAAAAGTTGAGGGGTTTGTCCCTATATTTCTTGTAGAAGAAAAAGATAGTGAGCAGAATAGAGAGGAAGTCAAAAAGATATTTTACCCAGTAATATTCGCATTTGTAACACTGTTTGCTTTCATTCTAATAACAAACATAATGATGGTGCTAAAATGAGAAAAGATACAGTATTAGTCATGCTGGCAATTGTTCTTTTAACACTTTCAGAGATAACTCTACTATTTAACCAACTTTTGGGGGTTATTGTTTATGCTACATGGCTTTTGGCGTTGATAATAATTTTAACAACCAAATTGACTGAACCCAATAAGGATTTGTTCACAGCTTTAGCAACAATACCCACAATAAGGATATTCAGCCTGCTATTACCGATAAAAGGATTATATCAAATGCACATAGTTTATGCCCTATTTTTTGTATTAACCCTAATCAACATGTACTACCTAAAAATACACCCAGGTGAAAGATATAAATCAAAAAAATACCTGTTAATGATCATACCTCTATTCTTAGCATCTTTCTTCAGGTACTTTTATGAAACACAAACAAAAATGTCTTTAGATTACCAATCAATAGCACTAATTATATTCATATCAATAACACTTTCCTTGTTCTTTTATTATGTAATACAAAACATGCTTGAGAAGGCTTTTGGATTCAAGGGGGTAGTATTCACAAGCATAATAATAACCGCATTAAGCTTAGGGCAATACAGCATTGTGGGAATAGGATTAACCTTTATTACCGGCCTTATTCTCGGCCTAATTTACTATGAAAACAGGAGATGGTATTTGATTGTGATCATATTATCATTATTGAACATCCTGGAACTTATAGTCTTACCATATCTGAGGGTATAAATGAAAATCAGAGAAGCTATGGAAAAGGAAGGGTTCAAGGAACTGCTAATAAAGATACTGATATTTGTTGTCGCTTTCATAGCAATATCCCTAGTATTAGGACCTATGCTTGTGAACACTGTACTAATGAGCAAGCTGAAGTTCTCAATATATGGCGGACTGGGTTATGTATTCTTGTTCATAACGATAGCTTTCATACTGTCAACAAGGGAAAAGCTCTATGATACCAAAAAATACGGGTATGGTAGCATAGTTTTTGGCGTTATTAGCCTTTTACTAGTTATTGCGTTTTATTATTTTGAGGTGTTTGTAAAAAATAACCCTGACAAGGTTATCGGAAATTACCTATTGATGTTAGGAAGCCATTTAACCTTCCTAAGCATATTCATATCACTTGCACTGGCTGTTTTTGGGTTCAAATTCATCAAGGATTTTGTTAAAAACTTCAAAAAAGAGCTGGCAATATGCATAGGTATAGCGGTTATCTTCTATTTTTCCATGTCCTTTGTATGGAAATCATGGGAAATACTAAGCTCGGGAGTTTCAAGGGTTGTATACTACATGCTTAAATTGACTTTTGACAATACAAGCTTAACACCCCCAAGAACGTTAATGGTTAACGGATTCACCGCGAGAATAGAAGAGGCCTGCTCAGGGGTGTACTCAATATTCCTCTTTACATGCCTGTACCTTTTTATAATGTTCCTAGACTGGAAAGTAATAAACAAGAAAAAGGCTGTGTTCCTTTTTTTACCCACTGTAATTGGTTTGTTCTTTGTTAATTCATTAAGAATTTACCTACTGATGCTGACAGGCGTGTTTATATCACCAGATTTTGCGATTAATATGTTCCACAGCTACATAGGAACGATACTGTTCATAATCTACTTTGTGTTGTTTTGGCTGATATTCTATAAATGGATGAAAAGATGATAAGGAAAATTTATGGTAAAGTCATGAATGATTCTTTGTACAAGAATTCTATTTATTTAATGCTAAGTACAGCTATAACTGCGGGGTTAGGATTCTTCTTCTGGATGATTGTAACAAGATTATACACTCCTGAGAAGGTTGGTTTAGCTTCAACTTTAATTTCTATTATATCACTAATAACTACATTCAGCCTACTTGGATTGAATACGGCTTTAGTCAGATATTTACCAACATCAGAAAGGAAGAACGACAAGATAAACACTGTTTTTACGATAAGCGTTTTGGCTACACTTGTTGTTACTACCATATTCTTGTTAGGGATAAATACATTTAGCCCAAAGTTGATGTTCATCAAAGAAAATCTCTACTACGCAATATTCTTTATAGCTTCTATGATATTTATGACATTGTTTACTATGATTGATAGTGTTTTATTGGCCTACAGGTCTGCAAAGTATACGCTTGTGAAAAGCAGCATTTTTGGAGTGGTTAAGGTCATTCTGCCTTTACTACTTGTTAGCTTAGGAGCCATGGGGATATTTGGATCTGTGACTATTGCAGCGGGAGTTGCGTTTGTTTACGCTTTAATTGTTTTGATAGTTAAATTTGGTTATAAGTTAAAACCTGTTCTTTATGATGATATAATCAAAAGAATGTTTCCATACAGCTTTGGGAATTATGTTGCTGGATTCTTTGGGTCACTCCCCACTATGATACTCCCTTTGATGATAACTAATAGGATTAATGCTGAAACAACAGCCTACTATTATATAGCTATGATGATGGCAAACTTACTTTTTGTGATACCACAAGCAACTACAAATTCTTTGTTTGCTGAAGGGTCTTATGATGAAAGAGAATTTAAAAAACAGATAAAAAAAGCATTTAAGGTTATTACTTTAATTTTAATCCCTGCTATTTTATTTATGATTTTATTTGGAAAATATGTGTTGATGACATTTGGGGATAATTACTCTACAGAAGGCTTTATAGTATTAGAATTATTGGCTTTATCAGGAGTTTTTATAAGTATTAACTGTATTGGTGGGACTGTTTTCATGGTTAAACATAAAATTAAACAGCTGATATTTATTAATATTTTAGGATCGTCACTTATTTTAATATTGAGCTACCTACTTATACAAAAAGGTTTAATGGGGATAGGATTAGCCTGGGTGATTGGGCAAAGTATTGTAAGTATGATTTATCTTGGTCTTATTAAGGAAAAGTTTTAAAGTTTGAAGGAAAAAAATTCTTTCAAAAAACCAAAACTACTAATCAAATTTATGAATACAATTTTAAATGGTTTTCTTTTTATATTTTTTACCCAAGGCATAAGATTTTTGTCAAAATATTGGTCTATTTGCTTATCATCCACCTTACGAGTCTTCTGCACATGTTCTCTCTCTTTTAAGGTATCGCTGATGTGGGTTATATTCCATACCCAAGCTTTAATTTTAGACGTTCTAGATTTACCAAATAGAATTATGTCTCCTACAGAAAATAAAAATAAAAGGGGTAAATACTTAAATAAATTTTTGATGCTGTAGTTCTTTATTAACATCCTTATAGGGGCCTTTGTTGAATGAAATATTACCTTACTAGAATTCATTTTTTTAACGGTTTGATGAAAACCGTGGTAACCTATAGCCTTAGGATTGTATAGCACTTTATATCCTGCAATATTTGCCCTCCAACAAAAATCTTGATCATCACATCCATAAGAAGAAGTTGTTTCATCAAAATTGCCTATACTCTTAAATATCTTAGATCTAACAAACATTGCAGCCCCACATACAGATAATACTCTTTCTTGTGTAGCGTATTTTGATATGTTATTTCCTTCACCCCTATCATACCCTATACATATTTTTAGTAAACCTAAACCGGCACTACAAATAATTCTTGAATTTAATATATAAGCTAATTTAGGACCACATATACCTATATTTTTATCAGACTCCATCAGTTTTACGCATTCATTCAAAAAATTCATATTTAACTCTGCATCACTATCTAAGAATAAGATGTATTTGCTTTTACTTTTTCTTATACCAATATTCCTACTTGTTCCAATCCCACTATTTTCTTTTTTCTTTACACATATTACCCAAGGATATTTTTCCTTTACATATTCATATGTACCATCTGTGGAATGATCATCAACAAGTATACATTTAAAATTGTTGTATGTTAGATCAGCTATAGATTTTAGACATCCGGCTATTATATCCTTATTGTTGTACGTACAAATCACTATACTTACTAAAGGTTCATATTTTTTTATCTTCATTTTTCCAAATTTGTAATATTTTCCTCGATTCTTACTTCTTACTATTTGTGAGCTTCAACTATTGGAACACTCTTTTTAACTAAATTTATTTTTATTAGATATTTATGTTTTTTATTAACAATTTTTTATGATTTATAATATCTATAACCTCCTTAACTTTTATTTTGGTCATACATTCTTTCTGTTTTGAACAATTAAAGTGCTCACCACATGGACTACAAGGCATGTTTTTGTGGATTATAATATTTTTATCACCCAAAGGCTTCCATCTTTTTGGATCTGTAGGACCAAATAGTGTGATAGTAGGTGTACCAACCAGTCCAGATATATGCATAGGTCCAGAATCGCTCCCTAAAAACAAATCACATCTTTTGATCAATTCTATTAATTCTCTGATTGACGTTTTACCAACAAGATTGATTATACCTTCCTGGTTGTTTTTCATTAATTCCTTACTTAAAGAAATATCATTTTTTGATCCAGTAAGTATAATTTTTGCATTATAAACTTCAACTAATTTTTTGGATAGCTCTATAAAATTTTTAATATCCCATTGTTTAGATGGGTACCCCGGACTTAAATTAAGCCCTACAACAAAATCTTTATTTTTAATATTATATCTTTTAAATAATTTATTTACCTTGATTTTTATTTTTTTATTTGTTTTTTTAAAAAATGATTTTTTAACATGCTTTATTTCTAGACTTTTTAACACTGTATTGATATTATCTATTTCATGCATATTAGTATCATAATGGACATTTTTATCTAGCAAATATCCAAAGCCTGTTAAACCAGAACCTACTTTTATTCTAGCTTTTAGTAGGAATAACAAAAATATTATATTTCTAGAATCCCCTTTAAAATCAATTACTAAATCGAAATTTTTCCCCCTTAAATATTTTATTAACTTTAAATATTCTAATATTGAAGATTTTCTAAACCCGTAAAACCAGGGTGCATTAAGTGTTAAGACTTTGTCTACTTTTACATTGTCCTCTATAATAGTTTTTGCCTGTTCGTTAACTATTAATGTTATATATGCTTTTGGAAAAGATTTTCTTAATGCAGATATGGCTGGTAAAGTTAATAACACATCTCCTATACCATCAACTCTAACAATTAATATCTCTTTAATACCGTTTAAATCTTTATTTTTATTAAAATATTTGAATGGAGAAAAGATTAGTTTACCAAAATAATCAAATATCCCAATGGCTATTCTCTTTTTCTTATTTGCTATTCCTAACATCTCATATACCGCCCCTCAACCCCTCTAACAATCTTGTCCCAATCATACTGCTTTGCTGATCCAAGACAGTTAGTCTTCATCTTTTTACTAATCTTAATAGCCCGAATTATGCTCTTAGCAAGCTCTTTTTCATCAAGGCTAGACAAATAACCATTAACATTTTCCTTGATAAGATCCTTAGCAGCATTGTCCTCATGGTTTATGGTAACAACAGGAACACCACAAGCGTTAGCCTCAATCACAACAATCCCAAAACCCTCACGAGTTGAAGGCAAAACAAAAACCTTAGATGACTTAATCAAAGAAAGAACATCATCATGGCTTTCCAAAGCCCCAAAAAACTTAACATTCCCAAGATTCAGCCTCTTAACCAAAGCAACCAGTTTCCCTTTTTCAGGACCCTCACCAATAATAAAACACCTGACATTCTTACCTAGAAGAGCCACTGCTTTTATCAGAACATCAACATTCTTATTCGACAAAAGCCTTCCAACAAAAATAACATCAGACTTCTGGTTAGAGGCCTTAAGCCTCTGAATCTTACTGAACTCTGTACCGTTAGCAATGGTATATACCTTCCTATGTGAATGTAAATCCTTCCTAAGTTTGTCTGTAGTATTATCAGATATTGAAATTATCTTATCGGGAAGCATACTGCTAGCTTTCTCAACAGCATAGCCTATAACACCCTTAGCACCTATATAGTTGACCCAATAATCCTTTGACCAGACCTCATGCCAGGTGCAAAACATAGTTTTTCTCTTCAACAATGCAACAAGCTTAACGGAAAATATTGGAAAATAAGGCATGTGGTCAACATCAACTATGTCAAAATCTTCTTTAATCAACTTCAAACAAGCCACACCAAAATACAGTCCTTGGTAGATAGACCTTGTTCCAGACTTAGTATACAAAGGAACAAACTTAGAAATGGCATGCAGGTGAACACCATCCTCAACCCTGTCAGGAGAGCCTTTCCACCACTTCATGCAATAAATATGAACATCATGGCCCTTCCTAGCCAACCTCGTGCTTATCTCATAAAGCCTTCTTTCCTTACCACCCTTGTTGTAAGGATACACTGCATCTGAAACAAACGCTATTCTCATGGCTCTCCCGTCTACATTCATTAAATTTACCCCTACATACAGCAAACAAAAATGTTTATAAACCTTACTATTATTTGCCATTATTAAGTGGTAAAAATGAAAGTGGTTATAGGTTCAGCAATAATACTGTTAGCAGTACTCGTCATAGGAGTAAGCGTAATACCAAAAAATAACGAACCGCTAACAGAGCTGTACTTCGATGATCATACAAACCTGCCAAAAGAGGCAGAAATAAACAAGGAATACAATTTCTCATTCACAGTGCACAATCTTGAATACAAAAAAATGCTGTATGACTATGAAATCACATTAGAATATGACAACAAAAAATTCCTGGTAATCAGGGGAACGCTGGAACTGGAAAACGAAGAAACACAACAAATAAAATCAGGATTCACGATAAAACAAGAATTTGAAAGGGCAAAAATAACAGTAAACATAGTAAACAAAAAACAAGCAATACACTTCTGGGTGAATAAATAAGTTTTCTAAAACATTAAAAAAATAAGTAACTCATCCAACTCAAGGAAAGGGTATGTAACAAGGGGAAGCAACAAGAGAGCACCCAAAAGTATACCAAGTTTAAACAAAAACTGCTTAAAACCAGGCTTATCCTTAAGGGAAAATTTCATAGGCAAACCGAGGAGAAAACCCTATATAAATGTTTCGCTATTAAGTAGTGGTAACTAACTTTGGAGATTTCTCCATGCATATTTATAAAGGGGTGTTGCTATTTTGAACAAGGGGGCAAACTTATGAAAAAAGAAGATGATTCAGTAACAATACGCCTACAATGTGCAAGAAGTTTTATAAAAGTCAAGATTAAAGCTGTTCTTGAAACAAGTACATTTCTACCACTCGTAAGAAGCCCTTATAAGAATATCATAATTGACAAAAAGATCAAAGAAGGCGAATACTTTCATATTACTGAAAGGATCAAAAAGGAAACTATAAGAAAATTATCCAAAAATAGAAAAAAATCTGAGCAAAAAGTAGAGGAGTTCATAAAAGAATTCAATATAAAGTTATTAGATAAAAAAGCAGATGAAAAATTAGCAAATAACATTCTTGAAGAATGCCAAGCACATGGCATAGATTTACACGAACCCGACAACTTCCATGTAGCAGACTTCAAAATAAATGATATAAATAAAGTCTATTCACAAGATGATGCAGTAATAGATTCGTGTAAGTATTTAGGAATAGACTCCTCAAGATTATTCAATTTCGAAGATGACGAAGAAAGGAAGTTCAGAATCTTTTTTAAAAAGAATCATAAATAGCAATAGCTTTTTTAGGCTTACCTTTAGCCATTTTTAAAGCCTTATTCCACAACTCTCTTTTTTGCTTCTTCAAGTCATTCAACATCTTTTGTCTTTCTTTTTTAGGAATTAATGCAGAATATAAAATTTCAAATCTCAATAATTCCATATCTTGCTTCACATAACTAATTATTTCTTTCTCCCTTTGTTCTACCATTTTATCAATTATCTTAATGTTTTCCATCTTTTCGGGTGAGATCTTACTATCTACTTCCATTCAATCACCTTATTTTAGAAATTTGATCAATCTTTAGTAAATTATAAACTACCGGAGTTACCATTACAAATTGGGGCATTTGAGTTATATATAAAGATTTCTATATATTTCTATACATTTCAATACTATTTGTTCTAATAAATAAATTTAAACAAATCTTTAAAGCCCTAAAAAAGAACTTCATAGGCAAACCGAGGAGAAAACCCTATATAAATGTTTCGCTATTAAGTAGTGGTAACTAATGTAAGATTTCCGGTTATTCAAGCGAAATGTTTAAATAAAAGGCAAAATTAAGAAATAAAATGAAACAAGAGAATTACGAACTAACCATCCTTGAACAAGCTTTTAATAATCTAAGTTGGCTGAAAGACAATTTCAAAATTGTACAAGACAAATTTGAAGGAAAATTTGTAGCAATCAAAGATGGGCACATCATAGACTCTGCCCCCAACAAAGAAACATTATTTAACAAATTAGAAAAAAATGGTATAGATGTGTCTACAGTTCTCATAGAATACATAAGGCCAAAAGGGATTATAACAATTCTATAACCATAAAAATCAAGCTTTTAACCTTTTCAGCTGAACTAAATGATATTTACATCAATACCACTGTAGTGTTAAGATCTCCTAGAAAAATCCTACCTGTAAGCGCAATGATAGACACCGGCAGCCCAGTAACGATGCTCGGGTATGATGAGGCTATCCAATTACAAATACCATTTGAGAACCTTAATAAGGACAAGTTTGTAGAAATTGGCGGAGGTAACAATGAATCAAGGGTGTTCAACAAATTAAAAATACTCCTGAAATCAGAAGATGGAAGGAGAATAGAAGAAACTATGCCAGTCTACATCATCAAACCAACATCACCCAAAAAGAAACAAACATTCACTTTCATAATAGGAACAGATTTCTTAAAGAATAAAGGCTATACACTATTTTACGATTTAAAAAACGACAATGCCTACCTAGAAAAAGAAGACACTGCCTAAAGACGAAAGGCTTGCGGGAAATACAGAAAAATAAATGATTAACCCTGGAAATGTTTATATACACAAAACAACAATAAGAAAATATGAAAACAGTAACAATCCCTAAAAGGGAATACAAAGAATTGAAGAGATACAAAGAGATAGACAGGAAACTTCTAAGGGAACTTATAAAAGGGATAGAAGACATAAAAGAAGGGAGAGTCAAACCCATCGAAAAGCTAAGCGCCTAATCTCTTCCTCATATTCATCAAGAAAAAGCTTAATTGTGTTTATTACAATCTTCTGATCCTTCTTGGAACTAAGGCTTATCACATAAACAATCCCGTGTTGTTCTGACACTATAAAATACAACCTGAAACCATCAAAATGCTTCTCCCTCAGAAATCTGTAACCTAGGGGTTTGCCAGCAAAAGGATTTGAAACAAGGGAGTTTACTATTTTCAGTATCCTAGATTGCATATCCTTTGGAAATTTTTCAAATTTTTTATCAAAACCGCTTGAAGTGTAAACTTTAAAATCCATAAAAGGAGTGCAATAATAACCTTAATAACGATAGCCAAGGAAAATCCGGAATGTTTGCAGAAAAATCTAGATAACTATTATTAAACTGAAAAACAAAAAAGGTATTATGAAAGAAGCAAAAGATTTAAATATACTCACAAATTCTAGTGTATACACTAAAATGGCGACATTCACCATCTCAATACCCCCGGAACTTAAGAAAAAGATAGAAGAACACCCTGAGATAAACTGGGCAGAATATCTTAAAAAAAGATTTGAGATAAGAATTAAGGAATTAAAAAAATTTGAAGAGCTGAAAAACTCTGGGAAGGTGTAATGGCAAGCATAACCCTACCCCTATCAGACCAATTCAAAGATCAACTGAAAAAGTTTTCCTGGGTAAACTGGAGCGAGATTGCCAGAGAGGAGACTATGAAAAAATTAATATTCGAAAACTACATAAAGACAGGGAAATTAAGCGATGAGGATTGGGCGTTCTGCGAGAAAATTGACTGGCACCCTGTTGATGAACTGCCTCTGAAAGAAGAGTATGTAAAAAAGTTGGAGGCTATAAAAAAAGAAAAGTCAATAAAGATTAAGTCTGTTTCTGACATATTCAAAAACTGCAGGTAAAAAGGGAAAATGTACAATATCGAGATAAAGCCTTCTTGCCAGAGAGACATAGAGAATTTGTGCAAGAAGAATCCTGTTTTAAGAAAAGCTTTAGAGAAAAAGATGAATGAGGTTACCGAAAACCCCTGCCACTATAAACCATTAAGATATGACTTAGCAGGAGAAAGGCGAGTCCATATTATGATATCATTTGTCTTAAAATTTGAAATCCATGAAAATACAAAAACAGTCGAGTTCATATCTTTTTGCCATCACGACGAAGCTTAGAAGAAAGATTTAAAAACATCAGATTAACGAATTAGGTCAATGCACACCCTAACAAAAATAGCACTGCACTTCCTAACGTCAGCAACAGCAGGGCTGCTAGCATACTTAACAATAAACCTTCTAGTAAAAACAAAAAACAAGCAGGCAGAAAGGATGGCAGTAGCATTAGCATTATTTGCATCGATACTAACACACATACTTATAGACTACAAAACAGAGTGGTTCTGATGAAAAAATACATGGTTTTCATATACGCGGGAATGATAAGCGCACTGCTCGACTTAGACCACCTAATAGTCTTAATAAAAGAGGGACTGCCAATAACATTCTACAACCTGGAAGAGAACGGATCAAGACTACTTCATTTCCCCCTATTCTACGCACTGGCAATCTACGCAATAATAACGATAATAGTGTTCGTGATGAGCATCGGAAAAGATGCGGAAAACAAAGAATAAAGCTTTTAAAGAAAAATAACATAAAACCAAATATGAAAAAAGCAGTGACCGGAATGATAGGGTTGATCCTGTCGGTAACAGGAGCCCTAATGTCCATACCATTCCTTCTAAACAAGAATTACATAGTTGGAGGGGTATGCATAGCAGCACTTATCACAGGACTCATACTTATGGCAATAGCATGGGAGGAGTGAAATGAACATAAGAAAGAACCTGCTGGATTTAAAACACCAAAGATACCTCCAATACTATTCAATAACAATAATCATCACACTAACTTACTTCATAAGCATAGGAATAGTATTTGTGACAAAACAATTGGATTATAAAAACCTAGCATTGTTGACCATAATCTTAGCCATATCCTTAGTTGTACTAGGCATTTGCCGGGTACTCATTATAAGATTCAGAAACAAGATGAACCTAATATACAAAGAAATAGAAAAAATTTGTTCTTGAGAATAAAAAGCATCCATTAATTAGCATCGAAAATTCTACGGAAAATTCTAAGCAATCGTTATTAAGATAAGAGACAAAAAAGAATTATGGAAGAAGAAAACAAAAGTTTTATATATCCTAGTTATACATATTTATATAACATGAAAAACCAGAAAGAAGTAATACATTACCCCCAGCTAGATACAGTTCTAATGGTGGAAGAATTCATAAAAAAACACAGTGGGGAATACAAGAAAAGAGCGCTATGGGAACACCTACCAAAGAAAATGATGTACCAAACCTTCTGCGTAGTATTTGACTACTTGCTAAGCTCAAACAAGATAGGGGTAGACAGAGAAGGAAAAATAGCATGGATATGGGACCCAGAAGGAGTGAAAAAATACCTCTCAAAACCAAGCCTCAAATGGAAAAAATGAGATCAGAGATAATATTTGGGAATGAGAAACTCAAAGAATCATTAGAAAAATTAAAAAGTTCTACAACAGAAGACAAAAAAATCTACAAATGGATAGTCAGAGCATTCGAAGATTTAGAGAAAGATTCATTCACTGGAATACAAATACCAAAAAGACTAATCCCAAAAGAATACAAGAAAAAATTTGGAAGGCTAGACAACCTCTGGAAATACAACTTACCAAACGCATGGAGATTAATTTACACGATAAAAAGCGAACAAATTGTGATTCTTTGTATTATCCTAGAATGGATGGACCACAAAGAATATGAAAGAAGATTTAAATATTAAATGGATATACCCCCTACATAATGAGGTATAGAAAATGGTACAAAAAACTATAAAAACAATATCGTACGACAGGGAAAATGACATACTATTCCTCCACAAAGGATTCTCAGAAAGAGAGAAATTCAAGGGAAACATGGACATAGGCAACCTCATACTAGACGTATCAACAACAGGAAGAATAAGGGGTATAGAAATAATAGAAGCTTCAGAATTCCTAAAAGAATTCAAAATAGGCCAATCAATACTACAAAACATAAAGGATGCTGAATTTGAAACAAAAACAACACCAACAAGCATAACAATAGGTCTGACACTTAAAACAAAAAACCAAGAGATCCCAGCAAAGATAGCGGTCCCTTTGCAAACTAAATTCTAAAGCGGTGTCATGAGCACCGGAAATTCTACGGAAAAATAGAGACAAAACAAATAAATTCTGAAGTTAAAATAACAGTAAGAATCGAGGAGAACTGTCTAAAAAATTAGACAGTTTGTATAAAAAAATAGAAAGATATAAAAAGGAGAACAACAAAATGCATAATGTTCCACTATCAGATGGGTGCAGAATGATGTTAAGAAAGCTGCTGCATCAAAGAAGGATAGGTGGTAAACACATGCCAGAAATATTAGCATTAAAAAGCATACAATACCTACCAAAACAGGAATACAAAGATGCAATAAAAGACTGGGAAGACTGCATAAAAGAAGGATTGATCATAGTAAAACAAAAGCCAAATGAAAGGCATGTAAGCATAAACCCCAGAAGATATAAAGAAGCAGCCTTCCTGGCAGGAGAAGAATGAAATACATAGGGGAATTTGCAAAGGTATTCGGAAAAACACCAAGAAACCTAATAATAGAATACTTCCTAGAAGGAGAAGGAATAGATCATGGCATAGTGGAAATCATCGAAGAAAAAGATATGAACCGGGCAACAGCCTACAACACAATAAAAGAGTTAATAAAAGAAGGTTACATAAAACCAACAAGAAAAGCAGGCGGCGCACAACTATACAAGCTGAACAATGACAAGGAAGAGGTGAAAATCTTACTCAAAGTTTTTGACATTCTATTAAAAAACATAGTGGAAGAGTACAAAAAGAAAAATACAAAAAAGATATATGCCTAACGCCTTCTTCTCAAGATAACAAACCCGGCACCAGCACCAATTACTGCTAACCCGGCTGCAATGCCTGAAAACTCGGGAATAGACTCGGTCTGATAACCAGAAGAGCTGCCAGAACCATTAGAGCCGTTAGAACCACCTCCTGTGTGGAAGAAGGTAAAGCCAGTATTCAAAAAAGGGTTAACACCACCTCCGGGCTCCTCCTTAATCCTGAAAACAACGTTATAAGTTTCGCTATCCAAAAAGTCAACCCTGCAGAAATCGTTGTTACACCACAAGAAATGACTGTTACCCTCAGAATCAAAAGCCTTGAACACGCTTCCAGAACCATCACTCACAAAATAATCAAGAATTAAATAGCCCTGGATGCACTCCTTCCCCGGATCAAGCTTATTAGCATAGTACTCCCCGTCGGTCCTGTCACAGGAAACCAGGCTGCAATCACAATCAACACAAGACCAGCTGCCAGCAAGACCAACAAGCTCGTTAGCAAAATCATCAAAAGGATTAGACAAGCAGGAAGGCCTGCCCAGCAAGACAAGCATGTAGTCAGAGTTGGGCTTGAGATTTTCACCCGTCAAAACAACGTTAGAGTAAACACTTTCGTCATAAACGTAATCAAGAACAACCTTACTGTCCTCATAACCGGGAAGAATTGGAAACTGTTGCAGCTCAACCTCGTTAGCAGACACAAAACCAGCTAAGAGAACCGTACAAAGTATCAAAACCATTTTGGTTTTCATTTAAAAAAAAAGAAAAAAAATTATTTCCTTTTTCTCAACAGCACAAATCCAGTAGCTGCACCAGCTAATGCCAGACCAGCTGCAATTGCTGAAAACTCTGGAATAACGTCTCCAAGCTCATAGGTTATGCTTCTAATTGCAACTTGGCCCCACACATCACAGCCACCATAATCACAACACCATGGACCAACTGTTGGATGGATAGTCAATGTTTTCTGACCAATAAACGGAACAAAATTGTCATCTACATTTGTTTCATCATCTATACCATCACAAGTCATAGGCATCCATGTTTCTGAAGATGTACTATCAGTGTAGCTGCATATCACAGTATCGCCATCCTTTATTTCGAAAGAGTCGTCTGTAAAACCATCTAAATGTTCGATAGTTATACTTGTTGTGTAGTAATTATCCTGACCTACTGTGAATGTTGCATCTCTTGTAGAGTCTGTACATGCTTGAACTACACCATCCCATACTACTTTACAGGGTATGAACGGATTTCCATTCCATCCGCCATAACCTCCACCAGTGTTGCAACCAGCCCAACCCATCTCAGGGGTTCCCCAAGTGGCATCGGCTGCAAGAGCACTCGTGGCCAATAGGCAAATGCCTAAAATCAAAGCCAATAATTTCTTCATTTTTGTTCCTCCTTAAACACCTCTATGACTATCTCCTCTTTCTCAAGACTATGAATCCAGCGCCAGCACCAACAAGAGCAATGCTTGCCGCAACTGCTGAAAACTCTGGAATTTGATCCTGTTGACAGTAACCCCAACCAGTTTGCGGATCTGTAAGGCAAGTACACACATATTTTATGTGAGCTGGTGGAAAGTCTTCACCAACACAAAAATATTCCTTAAGCTTAGTACCGTTAGCAATGCAAATATCATAAAAATTTGGATCGCCAACTCCCGGAACATTCCAACTTACAGCACCAGGAGTGTATTTATCATCATGATCACCTACCTCTGAACACACATTACAGGCAGAAACAACAACAGAACCCAAGACTAAAACAAATAACAAAATACCTAACTTTCTCATAAAAATAACCTCCCTGACCATTTAGTAACACCTTAAAAGTGGTTCTCTTAAGTAACTACCTATAGTATATAAATATATCTTTGTTATTACTTAGTTGGAATAACTTATGTATTTTCTTGCGCTGACGTCACCTGCCCTTGCAAACAACTCAATTACATTTTCACCGGGCAACAACTTCAAGGTATCGAAAGTGAAAACCCTCAGAAGCCTGCCGTTCTTCTTCAGCTTAAGCCTCTCCTCATACCTTTCACCTGTATCAACAAGGGTAGCGGTAAGAACAGCATCAGACTTCTTGCCATAGTTATTCAGGTGGACAAAGACGCTGCCATCATAGTCGTCAACAAAGCCGTAAAGCTGGAGCTTGGGCTTCTCATTGCCGTGCTTCTTAACAAAAACGTCAGCGATGACAAGATCAATATCAAGGCCGAAATCGCTCATGGTTTCAACAACCCTGCCGTAAAGCCTGCCCTTCTCAGCAGTAACCCTAACCTTATCTCCCTCAGAGCATTCATCAGAAGAATAAAACACAGAGTAGCTACCATCATAATCACTTGAGGTTTTCTCAACATGATTGTTACAAACAACGGTAATCTCTGCACCTGAAACAATCTTCGAGTCCTTCAACTTGTAAACGCTCCCTGAAACAACGTTCCCAGAAGCTGAAACCAGAATGGAAACCGTTAAAACTGACAATAAAACCATGACTGAAAAAGCAACTTTTCTCATTTTACTTCCTCCTCAAAAACATAAAGGCCATGCCAGCAACGACAACAGCAACTAAGGCTGTGAGTGCTGAAAACTCTGGAATTTCATTCTCCCCTGAAAGAACAAGAGAAGCGTTAGTTATACCACAAACAACATCCTTACATTTAGTACCCCTGGAACAACTTGTTATCAGCTCACCAAAGAGAGAGCCGTCAGGACTAGAGGCTTGTATGCTGACGGTAGAGCCTGAGGGGCAAGTTGACTTGTCAAAAGCAACTGCAAAGTCACCATTATGGTTTGCAGTTATTGAAGCAGAGCCAGAACCGCAAGCAATGTCAACGTGAGCAAAAGGAACCTCGTTGCCAGGATAGATTTTATGCTTGTAAACAGTGCCTGTAATGTAAGTAGAGCCATTAACAGTGGTCATGCCAAGAGCAAAAGCATCAGCAAGCAAAAACAAGAACAATATGGATGTCACAAGGATAGTTTTCCTTGTCCATAAACCTCCCTTAGGCATGGGGTTAAGAAAAAGCAGGCGATATATAAGTATTATTGTAATGAAATGGTGGTAATAGTATTATACTACCATAAAGTGTAGGCACTTGCGTAAACAACGTAGAAGAAAAGCAAGAGGTTGGCGAAGGAGTGGGCAACTATGCACTGCTCAACACGCTTAGTATGGTAAAGCCAGAGGTTAAGAACAACACCAACAACCAAGCCAGTAAGCCACATGTTATGGGAGAAACCAAAAAACAAAACAGTTACTATAAAAGAAGGCCAGGTGAAAGTGCCGGGCTTAACAAGCCTCCAGTTACGCCTGACAAAAATCCTGATCAAGAAACCCCTTGTAAACAATTCCTCGACAAAGGGGGCAACCAAAACAGCACCGAAAAACTTCACAAAAAAGAAAAAACTGGTATGGGGAACGAACTCAGAAGAGGAAAAGCTGAAAGGAAGCACAATCCAAACCAGAAAAATAACAAAGCCAATCAACAAAGAATAGATATTGAACTTGAACTTCAAGCTGTAACCCTTAAGGAAGAAAAGAAGCAGGATTAAAGTAACAATAATTTTCAACAGGTAAGAAACGTATATGTCAGCGGTGAAGAAACCCAAGAAAGGGTCAACAAAAACATAAGCCAGGAAAGGCAGGATGTACTCTAACATACATTAAAGAATACTATTTTGTTTTATAAATATTATCATGATGGTCGTAATCTTCCAAGATAACGGTTTTGGTTTTCTCATCAACTGAAAACAGAAGAACAAAACTCTTGTCGATATGTACCTTTTTACACATGTTCATTGGCGCCTTTAGGTTTTTGTATCTTTGGGGATTCTTAATTATTTCATCAACTTTTTTGGTTATAATCTCCATTTGTTTGGGATTCTTTTTACTTAATTCTAAGAATATCTTATCTATATGTGGGCTGGTTTTGATGCTGTACATCTTATTTCAAACCATATCTTTTTTTGAAATCTTCAATGCTGCCAACATTTATAGTCTTCTGCTTTTGTATCCTCTTCATCTTCTCTATAAACTCAGGCCTTAACTCAGGCTCAAGCAAGTCCCCACCGTACTCCAAAACTATATGCTCGATAGCCTCAGACTTGTCATTAAGGTTGTACTTAGCCTTAACTATGTTCAAGATTTGATTTGCCTTATCTGATATTCTTACCATAGCCTTCACCATATATACACCACCTATATACCCTGTATATGTGATGTATATTTAAATATTTTCTTTTATAAGAAAGGTTGGATACTAAAAAAGTTAACTGAAGAAAATACAGAACACTTCCGGAAATAAAAGCTTAAATAGGGGGAGGGCATCAAAAAAGGGGGTTTTATGGTACAAGTAATCAGCAGCATACCAGTGTACCTGCCAGACGATCTCGTAAACATAGACGAGAAAAGCTTCAGGCAATTCATGATGTGGCAAGATGACCATAAGATGCTGAACAAGTATCCCATAAACAAGTTTGAGGATGGATTGCTTACAAAACTGCCATACACAGACAGCAACAGACCGGAAAAGGAAACAAAAGACAACGTAACAGTAGGACAATTAGAATTCATAGTGAAAACTACACCACAGCAAAAAAGAATATCGTATGCTGCAGTTTATGACAAATTCAAAAGATTCGTTGAGATGCTAGAAGAATTCTACAAAGATGAGAGATTAAGAAAGGACTTCAGGACACTAACACCAAAATACGAAAAACCGGAACAGGAAGAGGAAAAAGAGCTGTACGTAAAAAATGGAATGGTGCTGGAAAAGATAAGCGAATACAAAGAAAGCAGCCTTGAGGGGAAGGAAGGGATAAAACAACAGGTAGACCTTATAAAACCACTAGAAATTCTAGCGTCAACACCTGAAATGATGCAGATAAACCTGGAAAGGAACTACGGAGCAGTCGCAGAATCAAACGCAAGGGCATGGCAAGAAGCAATCAACATGATAGAAGAGGGCAACAGAAGGACAGTGGGCTATAAAGATGAGGTAACAAAAGAGTACATAAAAAGATTCAAAAAACTCGTGCTTGAAGACTCGCTGCAAATAATAGGGCAGACACCAAAAAATCCTGTAGCTGTAATGTACCCGTTCGAAACAGTAAGCTTCAAACACCAACTAGAACCAAGGGAACCCGTATCTTACGAACCAATAATAAGTTCTTTCACAAAAGAAGTTCCAAAGGTGATAAAAACAAACTCAAAGATAGGCGACCTTGTAATGGTAAACATGATAGAAAAAGGCCAAGTCCAATGGTTAAAAGATAAAGAGCTGTTAAAAGAAGATTTTCTCACAGACTATGACCCACAAAGAGAAGATGAATTCATCTACATAAGGATAGCAGGACTGAAAAAAAGATTCAAGGACTACACAAGAGACAACACAACACCGACAATAGAACAAAACTTCTTCATAGTATTGCCGAGGCTATAACATCATAACAAAATAGATAACAGCGCCGGAAATAAGCGGAACGAAAATATTGTCATCGATTGAATAACCCTTAAACCTCACTTCTAAAAACTCAAACAACATACCAAAAAAGCTGCCCAGCAAAGCAGCAACCAGGGGAACGAAAAAAGAAGCAGCCACGAAAGCAACAAAAAAGCCAACAGCAAAACCCTCCAAGAACTTCTTACTGTTCAACTTGGTATTACTCCTGCCAAAATGAATACCGAATAAAGGAGCCACTGAGTCACCGAAAGTTAGGATTGCTATGGAAGCGAGAGCAACATACCAGGGAAAGACAACAAGAGAGAGGATACAGCCGAGGAAGAAAAACAGAGCACCCTTGCCGGGAAAAACCCCCCTGCGCTCAAACCTCTCCAAAAACCACTCAACAAAAGGAATCTTGAACTTCAAACTCAACAAGGCAATAACCAAACCAATCAAAAAAACGACAATAAGAATGATCACATCAACTATGCCCAGCAACAACAGAGAAAGGATAACAAGGCCGAGGCAGAGATGGAAGAGCTGCCTCCTAAACTCAAGACCGGGCTTAAAAGTCTTATGGACAACCTTCTCGGAATCAAGCTTCATTACAAAGAAAGTCAGGAAGTAACCCAGCATAGAACCAGCAACAACATCGCTCAAGTAATGCACACCAGAATAAAGCCTGGTCAACACAGTAAACAGAGCAAGTAAAAACCACAAAAACCTGAACCTTGAAAATTTCTCAACAGCTGCAACAGAAGAAAAAGAGGTAGAGGCGTGAGAGCTTGGGAACGAAGTGTTAAACCAGGAAAAGTGGTAGGAGAAGTAAGCAACAAGCGGAATGGAGAGGGCAGCGAAAGGCCTGGGCCTCATAACAAGAAACTTCAAAACATACGTGAAAAGAAAAACCAAACCGAAACTAAAAGCAAAAAGTAAAGCAGACTTCCTGCTGTGAACCCAGATGAGAAAAAAAGGCACAACTAAAAACACAGTCACGTGAACGAGGGCGTAAGAAAAAAGAATTGCAACGTAATCAAAAACAGGATTGCGGATAGATACGAAGAGAAAAGAAACAAAATCGTCAACGAGCAAGCTAACGAAAAAGAGGACTACACCAAGAAGAAACAGCCACCTCCTCATGAAAAAGAAAAAATGAGGGAGGTATATAAAACTTACTAACAGAAAACAATATAAAGCAAGGAAGAATAAGAAATAAAAAATGAGGTACACTTACAGCCTTATAATAAGAATAACTTTAGCCATACTTCTGCTGATAATACCCCTGGGAATATTCAAGGTAAACCTATTCCAATTAATATTCCAGCCTTTGACGCTCAAAATAGTATACGCACTGCTGAGAGTTGCAAACATAGAAGCAGTCGTAGGAAGCTACGGGGTTAGACACGCCATAGACATATTCGGAGAATACACTTTGAACATAGTGAAGTACTGCGTAACAGCATCTGCATACTACTTATACACCTTGCTCGCAATCCTAGTTTACGACGTAAGCATACTGAAAAGGATAAAACTAATCATATACGGTTACTTAGCGATATTTGCCATGAACATAGTGAGGATACTGATACTGATAGCGATGCTCGTAGAGAACGGACAGGAAAACTTCCAGTCGGCACATGACCTGCTTGGAGCAATACTAGCTATATTCTATGTCATAATAATATGGATAGTGTTCAGCGTAGCCATGGGAATAAAAAACATGCCCATAGTAACAGACCTCAAGATACTGATAGGGGAGATAATGAACAGGAATGAGGTATGAAACAAAACTAATCCTGAGAGTGGGAACAGCCATACTGCTAATGGTAATACCGATAAACATATTCAACTTGCTACTACAAACACCAACCATGTACGCATCGTACTTTCCGATAAAACTTCTTGGTTATGACATAAGCATAAACGGAGACATAATAGAAATAGGGGAACACACGTTAAGGTTCGTAGCAGCGTGCACAGCAACCTCGGCATACTACCTGCTGACAATACTAATACTGCTAACAAAGGACATAAAGCTCAGAAGGGGGATAAAGATGCTCGTAACAGGAGCCTTGCTTATACTTCTCATGAACGTGGTAAGGATAGACATACTGCTGATAGCCCTGATGGAAAAGGGAATAAACATGTTCGAATCGCTCCACATAATATTCTGGGAATTTGTATCCAGCCTATACGTGGTGGGGGTGTGGATATTCTTGATAAGAAAATTCAAGGTAAAGACTATACCTGCGGTAAGCGACATAAAAGAACTCTACAAAAAGACAAGAAGAAGATAAACTAATCCTGATTTTCAGAAGCGTTACCCTGATAAACAATCAAATCATCAGTGGTCAACTTCTTCTTCTTCTTCAACTTCTCCTCAACGCCCTTGGCCTTCTCCTTTAGAATCATCTGATCCTTACTCTTCCTCTCCCTCTTTTTCTCTTCCTTAATAAAGTTAAACTTAGACTGAAGCTCCTTAATCTCAACAAGCCTGTGCTTCAACTCAGAGTTGACAACCCCAAACTCCCTCTTGAAGTCCAGGAAATTCTTGTAAGCAGCCTCCTGCTCCTTCTTAACCTCGTTAATCTTCTTAGAAGTTTCAATAAAATCCTTATAGCCCTCCCTGTTGCTCTTAGCCAGCCCCTTGAACTTCAAGTGAGCCTCATCAGCCTTCTTCTTAGCCTCCTCAATCCTCCTCGAGAGCTCATCGGCCTTATCAACTATGGAGTTAAGCTGGGAGGTCTCATCGTAAAGCTTCTTCAACCTCTTGATTTCAGCCATAACCTTTTTCTCTTTATCAAAACTGTAGGACTCTGTCTCTATCGACCCCTCAAGTTTCCTAATCTTATCCTTCAGCCTAGCCGGATCAAACTTGAGCTTATGCTTAGAAATAAAATCCCTCCTATCCCTATTCAACTTCTTAATCTCAGCAACCAAAACCTTAACCTCAGAGTTGTACCTATCCCTCATGTCTTTCTCATCGAACAACTCCCTGTTAAAAGAGTCCTTCTCAGACTTCATCTTCTTGACTTCGGAAATCATCTCAGAAACCTGCTTCTGCAACTCGTTTCTCTTCTTGAACCAGAACTCCTTCTTCTCGTTAAGCTCGTTAAGCTTGGACTTAAGAGCAGAAATCTCTTTATTCAAATCCTTCAACTTACCCAAAGCATCTTGCCCTTCCGCAACTTCCATCTTCAAAACCAAAAAAGGAAGGCTCAGCCGAACAAAGCGCCCAGTCCAGCAGTTGCCTTTGCTTCCTCTTCCTCCTTAGCCTTCTCAGACTTCTCCTCCTTCTTCTCAGCAGGTTTCTCACCGGCCTGAGCAGGAGCCGCAACCGCAGCGACGGGAACCGAAGCTTCCTTAATAGCTTTCTCTATGTCTACACCCTCCAAGGCGGCAACCAAACCCTTTATCTGGGCATCGTCCTTCTTGACGCCAGCAGCCTCCATAATCCTCTTTATGTTCTCTTCATTTATTGGTTTACCAGCCCTGTGCAAAAGCATTGCAGCGTATACGAGTTCCATCTTTCTAATACCTCCTAAGTTAAACTACCCCCCTCCATGAGGGTCTTGTAAGCATCCTCAACAACCTTGAATCCTTCCTTAGCCTTATCCAAAACCTTATCGAACTCTGTCTTTGAGAGTTCATCAACCACCTCCTGGGGAAGCTGGGAAACAACACCTTCAGCCTCCTTCTCAGCAGCAGACACTATAGCCTTAGCTGAATCAGCAGTTAGTATGTTAGCTGATCTCGCAACTGATTTTGCCTCACGCTCAGCCTTACCGACCATCAAAGTAAGAGTTTCATTTGTGAGGTAACCAACCTCGAGGGCAAGGGCAATCGCTTCTGCAGAAGCCCTGCCGATGTCCCTGTAATAAACCTCTTCATCAACAGCCAAAACATCCTTTGTGTAAATAACACCGTTATCATAAACAGCAACCAGATTCAATCCAACTTCCATGGGCTGGATGCCAAGCCTTTGCAGTATTTCAGCAACCTTCTGCTTAATCTTCTCCCCTTCCCTAGCCACAACAACGTCTTCCTTAACAACAAGCTTTCCTTCCTGCACAGAGGTTTTAATGCCGACAGAAGCGAGCTCAGAGATAACAGGACCTGGAGCGAACTGGGTTGGACCTGCAGGAACAACTATCTTGCTAGGAGCTGTTTGTCCGGGTTTAGCAGGAGCCCTGGTCTTAGACTTAGCAAGAATAGAATAAAGCTTAAACGGAGACTCCTTTGTGAATATAAGAGCGACCATACCATTAAGATGGTCTTTAACACCAACTATGTTCTTCTTAGAATCCTTCAAAGACTCGATAGCAAGCTTGATTAGGCGTTTCTTGGTAACCTTAACAACTATCTTCCCTTCAAGGTTAACCCTCATACGCTGGAACTGCAAAGCAGGTAGATTCTCCAGGTCAACCACACCAAAGTAAGGATACTCATTTATCAACTTCTTGATAACCTCCACCTCATCCTTCTTCCACTTAGGTATCTTACGCTTCATCCTTAGCTCCTATCACAACTGAAGGACCCATCGTCAACTTCAACAAAGCTTCCTTAACGTTGTGCCTCTCCTTGGGCAACAACCTCAACAAAGATGTGTAAACAGCAAGCACGTTATCCTTAATCTCGATATCTGGCATGGACTCGGAACCGACGGGACACTTTATCGCCAACTCGTTCTTTGTCTGAACCCTGACTGTTCTCTGCAACTTATCGCACAAAGCCCTGACGTTAGCAGTAGGCGGAACAACACACTCAGCTTTAGGATTGGGCATCTTACCCTTGGTACCCAAAACCTTACCAAAATACTTAGCTATGTCAGGCATCATGTTTGCCTGGGCGATGAAGAAATCATAATCGTTAACAAGCCTCCTCAAAGATTTCTTATCAAACTTCGGGAACTCATCCTTCATTATCACCTTGTCACAGCACTCCTTGGCGGAGTTAAACAGCTCCTTATCAACGAGAGCGCAAACCTTCAACTTCTTGCCCCTAACGTGAGGCAGTACAACAAAAGAATTAACCTGCTGGTCTGTCTTCTTCAAGTCAAGCTGCTTAAGGTTGAAAATCAAGTCAATAGTTTGAGAAAACTTCCTCTTGGGTGAAGAATCCCTTGCTTTCTTAATAGCAGCTAAAACTTCTTGATCATTCATAAAAGCCCTCCTACACATAAGTAGTGTTAACGGGTAAAGAAATTGAAAATGGAAGGGGTTTATAAACATGTTGGTTTCAGGTTTCAGAATAGGGTGGAGTGGAAAATAAACAAAGCAGTAATCTTTGGTGGGGTACAAGAGAGAAGAATTAAAGACGGGCTGCAGGTTTATGAAAAACTAAAAGCTCCGCCTGAAAAATCCTTACAAATCTTTTTTAGAAAAATATTTAAAACTCTTTTTTCTCGGTAATTACATGGACAAAGAGGTTTTTTGGAACTCGATCAAGAACTTGAAGTTTTCTTTGTTCCTTCCTGACACATACTTTCTATTCATAGAGCTTGTTTTAGGTTTTCTGCTTTTCAAGTACACGGGCATCATGACCTTGCTAACGAATCCCGAGTTCATTGCTGCAAGCATAGAGCAGAAAATACCAATTCTCAGGCTTTTCATTTCAGAGAATATCCTGGCCCTGCTTCTCTACCTTTCCTTGTTCGCCTTAACCTCTTTCATACTCGGCTCTAGTTTGAACTCGATGCGTTTTGGGATGATCCGCGACGTTGTCCTAGGTAACAAGTATTCATTCCGCCAGGTTCTTGATTATGGGGTAAGGTTCTGGCCCATAGTGGCTGTCAGACTCGTAATATTCCTACTAGGCATTATAACATTCCTCTTCATTTTCGGCTGTTATTCAATACTCAGTTATTATTATCCGACTACTGTTACTCTGTTCATAGTCACGATCCTTGTTCTGGCCTCTGTTTTTCTCCTTAAACTTTTATTCCTTTTCACCTACGCTATCATGTTTTTCAATCAAAATGGAGCTCTGGCTTCGGTTAAGAACTCCTTTGTTTATTTCTTCAGGAACAAGTGGCATGTTTTGAAAGTCTTTCTAGTAATCATAATTTTTAGTTTTGTTCTGCTGCCTTTTGAGATTATGTTCAATTATTACCAGGGTGCTTTTGGCTTGTTGAGCTTCTACACGATACTTTTCTTTGTTGTGAGGAGTTTGGCTGCCACCTTTTACACGGTCTGGTCAGAAGTCCTTATTTTTTATTCTTACGCCTCTAGAATGTCATCTCCATCAAGTCCTTCGCAGCAGTAGTCTCTTTAAATACCTCCCTTGCTTCCTTCTCCAGTCTCCTGGTGTCCTTGTACCTCTGACTGAAGTGAGTTATCACCAGTTTCTTCACCCCTGCTTCTTTTGCAATCTCTGCTGCCTGTTTTGTTGTCAGGTGCTTGTACTCCTCTGTTTTCTCTTTCAACTCGTCAAGCAGCGTTGCCTCACATATCAGCAAGTCAGCATTTCTTGCCAACTCCACTGCGCTTTTTGTAAATTTCGTGTCCAGTATTATGGTTAACTTCTTGCCTTTTTTCAGCGTGGTTGCTTCTTCGGCACTTATTCTCTGCCCCTTCCAGGTTATGCTTCTCCCTTGCTGGAGCTCCCTCAGTATGGGGTGCCTTGTAAGCCCGAATTTTTTTGTGTGGTTTATGTTCACGTTTCTTTTGTCTGCTTCTATGAAGCTGTAGCCAAAGCAAGGTGAGGAGTGTTCCAGCATCTTTGCCTCTAAACTGAAGTCTTTTGAGCTGAAAAAAACCCCTTCCTTTATCTCATTGACCCTCATCTTTATCCTGAATTCGTTTACGAATCCCTTGAACATGTTTGCTATGAACTCCCTGCTTCCTTTCGGCCCGTATATGTCCAACACCTTGCTGTATTCGTTAGCACCCAGGGTTTGTATCAGCCCGGGAAGTCCGAGCACGTGGTCTCCGTGCCAATGAGTTATCAGTATTTTTGTTATTTTTGCAGGTGCTATCTTCGCTATCCTCAACTGCTTCTGTGTCCCCTCACCGCAGTCTACGAGAATGTTCTCATTCCCGTGACTAAGCAGAATTGCTGTGTGGTTCCTCTTTGGCGTTGGAACCATGGACCCTGTCCCCAGGAAGGTTATTTTCATGAAAATTAACCAAGGGAAAAGCTTTTTAAATACTTTACTGAAATCAAAATGTCCCTCTCTATAGTTAGTAAGACTAAAGACTTCAAGGAAGTATACGCTATGGGATCTATATTTTCCAGCCAATAGACATCCGCCATCCTCACGCACAGACTTTTTAAATTTCAAAAACGTTACCAGGTTATGGTAAAAAAAGAATTAGTGAGAACTTACAAATTTAGGTTATACCCTTCTAAAATAGTTGTTGGGGCGATGGGGAAGACTCTTGATGCTTGTAGGTTTTTGTATAATACAGAGCTTGAATACGAAGAACAAGTATACTTGTCAAAGAAAGAGTATGTTAGTAGGACTGAGCTTAATAGCCTCATCTTGGATTGGAGGGTAATAAACCCTAATCTGAAGTTTGTGTATTCTCAGGTTTTACAAGAAGTTACAGCTAGGTTGGGTAAGGCTTTTGAAAACTTCTTCAGAAGAGTTCAAGCTGGTGGCAGGGCTGGTTTTCCAAGATTCAAATCAGAACAAGTTTATAACTCTTTTACTTATCCTCAGACTGGTTTTAAACTTGAAAATAGTAACCTTAAGTTGTCAAAAATTGGGAGTATAGGTATTAGGTTGCATAGGAAGTTAGTTGGCAAGGTTAAGACTTTGACTATTGAAAGGATGCCTAGTGGTAAATGGTTTGCCTGCTTCACAGTAACCAAAGAAATAGAAATAAAGAAGAGGGATGTTAGAGCTTCTGTTGGTATCGATCTAGGTTTGCATAGTTTTTATGCTGACAGCGAAGGTAACACTGTAGATAATCCTAAGTGGTTTAGAAAGTCTGAGGAAAAATTAGCTTCTTTACAAAGAAAAAAATCCAGAAAGAAAAAAGGGAGCAATAACTGGAAAAAAGCAAAACTGAAAGTAGCTAAGGCTCACGAGAAGATTGTTAATCAGAGAAATGATTTTTTGCATAAAGAATCAAGAAAAATAGCTGATTTGTATTTTTTTGTTGCTGTTGAAAAACTATCAATCAGGCACATGATTAAAAACAGGTATTTGTCTAAGTCAGTTGCTGATGCCAGCTGGAGTAAATTTCTTAATTATTTGACTTATAAAGTGGAAGAAACTGGAGGTCAAATAATAGAAATTGAGGCTATAAACACATCTCAATATTGCATATGCGGCAACAAGGTACAAAAATCATTAGCAACAAGAATTCATAGGTGTAGTAGATGTAACAAGGAAGTGGATAGGGATGTGATGTCAGCAATACTTGTTAGAAGATTAGCTTTGGATTATTGCGTACCGTTGGAACAGCGGGAATTAACGCTTGCGGAGATGTTCAATGGAACGTCTATGAAACAAGAAGTCAGTGCCACTGACGCTCAACACTTTAGTGCTGGGTAGTTCACATAATTTACTATTCTTTTTAAAAAAAGAACAAAGACTGAGTTCTAAGTTAGAACTTTTTTTGTAGCTTAATAAATGTGTAAAACTGGAAATAACAAGTTTTTTAAATAGCTAATCCATAAACTTTTTTATGTCAAAGGAAGCCAAGGTTGATATAGAACTTGGCAGGGAGCATCTGGCTGTTGATGAGACTCCTGAAGTGCGTGCATTATACGACCAGAGCAGATTCGGTGAGCTGAAGGAGAACAAGATTCATTTCTCCCTCGTCGAGGGCTTGTACCTTTTGGAGAAGGGCAAGATCGAGGTAAAGACTAGTACAGGTAAGAATATTGATTTTGATTCTTATGCGAAGAGGGCTCGCAGAGTCGAGCCCAATTTCTGGGTCCGCTACTGTGTCTTCCGCGACCTCAGGCAGCGCGGTTACATCGTTAAGACTGCCCTGAAGTTCGGCGCTGATTTCCGCGTTTATGACAGGGGTGTTAAACCTGGCGAGGACCATGCCCGATGGATTGTCTACCCAGTCTACGAGGGCGAAACACTAACATGGTACGAGTGGGCTGCAAAAAACAGGGTTGCCCATTCAACCAAGAAGAGGCTGCTGTTGGCTGTGGTTGATGACGAGGGTGAAGTTAGTTACTGGGAGGCCAAGTGGGTTAGGCCCTGATTGTTATTGACTGAATAATATAAAACTTTTTAAACTTTCATCTCTTGCTTTTTTTCATGAGTGAGAACGCGCTAAAATTAGGCAATGATGTTCTTAGTTTCGTGAGGATGAAGGGGCCTGTGTTGCCTGTTCATGTCGGTGAGCGTTTCGGCTTTAACACAATCATATCTTCTGCAGTCCTCTCTGACCTTGTTTCTAAGGGAGTGGTAAAGTATTCCAACGCCAAGATAGGGGGCAGTCCTGTCTACTACGTCCCGGGCCAAGAGGCCAAGCTTCACATACTCTACAAATACCTCGGAGAAAAACCCAGGAAGATTTTTGACACCTTGCGAGACTCTGGCGTTTTGAGAGATAAGGTTCTTGAGCCCTGGCAACGCGTTGCTGTTCGCGAGATCAAGGATTTTTCCGTCATGCTTAGGGTTAATTACGCTGGAAACGAGGAGATCTTCTGGAAGTGGTACCTTCTTTCTGACGATGAAGCCAAGAAGCTGATTGCCGAAATAATCAAGGATGATTTGGAGCCTGCTGTCGAGAAGAAGGAAGAGAGGGTTGTTGAGCCTGTTAAAGAGATTCAAAAACCAGGTGAGAAGGAGCCAGAGCCTGTTAGGGAAGAGAAGGTTGTTGAGGAAAGAGCGGTTGATAGGCCCAAGAGAATTAAGAGGCAGAAGCCAAGCATAGAGTTCTACGAAATGGTTAAGAAGTATTTTGCTGACAGCAAGGTTAGTGTTTTGGAAGAGAATGTTGTAAGAAAGAACACGGAATTTAATTTTGTTGTTAACGTCCCTTCTTCTGTAGGTCCACTGAAGTTTTTTGTCATAGCCAAGAATAAGAAGACGATTAACGAGTCTGAGCTTTCCATGGCCTACAGCCAGAGCCAGCTGAAGAAGCTTCCTGTTTTGTTTCTAAGTAACGGAGAGATTTCAAGGAAAGCCTCTTCTTATCTAGAGGCTAACATTAAGGGGTATCTGTCCTTCAAGAAGTTAGGTAGTTGAATCTTTCCAGGTATTCCTTTGCTATTTTCTCGTCTTCTATTATTATGATGTTTTCATCGTTTCTCTTGTCAGCGTTTTCAGTGGGGTTATAGGAGCCTGTTATTACGATAGCCTCATCTACCACAAACACCTTGTCGTGAAGCTTGTATTTCTTTTCATACCAATTGACTTCTATCTTGCCGTTTTTCAGCTCGTCGTATTGGTCGTAGTCACTTCTCTGCGTTTTCTCAATTAAACCTACTACCTTTATTCCTTCGCTGTGTTTCTTTATTAGCGCTTGGCTTATATCCCCATCTGTGAAGCTGAAAGTGTAGAACGTTATGCTTTCGTTTGCTTTTTCTATCTCTTTTATAACTTTTCCCGAACATTTATCTTCTGGGCAGAAGTAGTTCTCCACTCTTTTGTTGTTCAGGTATATAAGCGGGTTTTTTACTTTTTGCCCTGCTCCGAATTCCTTGTTCCACAGCTCTTTGAATTCTTCTTCGTAGTTTTCAACGAGGTATCTTGATTTTATTATAAGGATATTGTTTGTATTGTTTGCTTCGCTGATTGTTGGGTTGTAGGATCCCATGATTATTGTTCTGTTGTCTATTATGCAGAACTTGTTGTGCATTAGCCCCTGTGCATTGTAGTTTTTTATTGTTTTTATTCCCTGGAGGTTGTTTTTGTTGGCTTTGTCTGTTACGAGTTTTATTTCCAGGTCTTTGTTTTTTAGTGGGTTAAGTATTTCTTCTTCGTTGACGTTGTATATTGCGCAGTGTATTGATTCTGTTGCTTTATTCAGTTCTTCTGCTATCTTTCCCTTGCAGTCTTCTTCTGGGCAGAAATAGACGTCCAATCTGTCTGTTTTTTCATAAACTGCCTTCCCTGTGAACTCAACATCTACTTTTTGGTATTGAACTAGAATTATGACTAGTCCTATCACCCCTATCAGTGCTGCTGCTTTAAGCAAGGTTTTGACCTTCATAAAACATCTTTATTCTTATCTTTTTATTAACCTTGTTCTTGTTTTTTCAAAAATCTTACGGCTAGAATAATTATTATGATATTATCTTAGTATTGTCCACATTTATAAATCTGATTATGTTTTTGTGGACAACTTAATTTGGTCTATTATTATTTCAACCATTTTGTTGCAGTATTCTTTTGAATCACATTCTATTTGTTATCTAGCTCTTCTAGGAGCTTATGCATTTCTAAGCTGAACTCCTTGGCTCTTTGTAATGATGTTCTTGCTTTATTGCTTTTTACAGCTTCTGTGGTTTCGTATTGGAATATGGATCTTTTTGCTCTTTCCCTGTCAAAGGAGTCTATTATCTCATCTGCTTTTGTTCTCGCTATTTCCAATGCCTCTTCTTTGATATTTTCGTAATCTTCTATTAATGACTCTCTAAGCTTTTTCCTTACGAATTCGATTAGGGCGTCTGATGTAATCTTATGTGCTAATTTGCTTCCTATTTTAAAGCCTAGCTTGTATATGACTGCATTTGCTATGTAAAACATTGAGTAATAGCTGGTTACGATAGTCCAGAGGTTTGACAGGTTGTTATTGTGTATGTGCTCTGCAAGCTGCAAAGATTCCTTATGGTTCCTCATGTAAGTGTCAAACACTATCTGTTTGAATCCTTCCTTGGTTATGAGGCTATCTGCCAAATAGCTTCTCATATTTGATTTGGCTTCTTTTATTCTTTCATCGTCTAGCATAGTTAATCAGCTCATAAAAGTTTTCTACACTTTTAAGTATTACATTGTTTTTGACTATTTCCTTTCCGACGTTCAGTTCTGTTGTCTTGAGCATGCTAATGAAATCTTTGGTTGTGAAGTCCAGGATATGCATTCCTAATGGGAGCGTTTTCAATGCTTGCTCAACTTTCTTCTTTACCTCCTGGTTGTCTGTTATGATACACAAGTCTATGTCTGAGCGATTTGTGTGTGTTCCCGTGGCATATGAGCCAAATACCAGACAAATAAAGAATGGGTTTTTTACCCCCATTATCGTGTTATATAAGACTTTTAGGTTCTTGTTTTTCAACAGTTCTGCTCTCTTCTGGTGTTCTACCATGAGTATTTTTTCATTAAAACTATAATTAAAGCTGCACTGGTTTGTGTTACCAAGTTTCTTTACTGAAATCAACTTTTCATTTTCCAGCTTTTTGATTTCATCAAAAGCAATCCTGTAGTTTAATACCAGCTTTTTGGCTATACTCCTTATACTAAAAGATTCTTCCTTGTTCTCCATCAAAAACCTTAGTATCCTAAGCTGGCTTTTCATATTATTACCTTTATATAATAATACTATTACAAATAAGTAATAATATATAAAAGTAACGGTTTCTAATTAGAGCCTATCAGAGCTGCTGCTTTAAGCAAGGTTTTGACTTTCACACAACTCTTTTTTGTTATTACTTTTTATTAAGACTTCTCTTTGTTTTTCGTAAAACTTTCGGTGAATTGTATAAAAGAGGTTTCAGAAAAGAATAAAAACTCAGCCAGCAACTTAAAGTGTAGCAAAAGGGGTGAAATAATGGGATTTTTTGATAAAAAAGATTTTCATCAGAAAAGTATGCAAAAAAAGAGCCTGATAATATTTTTATCAGTACTTTTACTGTTATTACCTATAGCCTCTGCTTCTTTTCTTGACTTTTTGACAGGAATGTTTGCAATAAATCAAGAAGAAAAACCGCCAACAGAAGGTGAGCAACCAACTTTCATATACGAACAGGTGAAATGCGTCTTCATAGGTTCAACTTCTACACAGACATGCTTTGCTCCTGATATCGATCAGTCCTGTACAGGAGTTGATTCATGCACTATAACCATATATGGTACACAAGGATTACAAGTTTACATAAAAGCGTGTGGTGGAGCTGCTTATGCCACTATCGACAGTTCTGACGAAACGAAAGAGTTCAAATGTGAACAACCTCTTGAGAAAGTTTCTGAACAGGTGGAATGCATTTTCAACGGAGCGACATCTTCACAGAAGTGTTATGCTAATACAGGGAACAGCTGTGAAGGAACAGCTTCTTGTACATTAGCCATAAGTGGAGGGAAAGGAACACAAATCAGTTGGAAGAGCAGCTGCGGAGGTTATTCCTCCACTGTTATTGATGGAAGCAATGATCGCATTGTGTTTAACTGCTTACCTACAACACAAACAGAGCAACAAAAGCCTGTTGAAGAGGTTAAAGAAGAGGTAAAATGCGTTTTCAGAGGAACTACTTCTACACAGAAGTGTTATGCTGATAATGGACAATCTTGTTCAGGACCAGATGCTTGCACAGTTTTTATAGGTGGGGCAAAAGGAAGGCAAGTTACCTGGAAGAGCAGCTGCGGAGGTTATGCTTCTACTGTTATGGATGGAAATAATGAGGTTGCAGAATTTAATTGCGAGCAATCCACTACTACGACAACTCCTGTTTTTGAACCTATCAAAGAAACGGTAGTATGTGTGTTTAAAAATTATAGGGGCGAACAGACCTGTATGACTGACGATAAAAAGTTCTCGTGTTCAGCTCGGGAAGGAAAGTGCCCAGTTGGTGTTTACAGCAGTTCAGGTATTTATGGGTCAACGCTTGCCTGGTATAGTACATGTGGAGGAAAAGCTATTACTATCCTTGATAGAGTGGATGAGACTATAACTTTTGATTGCGGACAAGCTCCTGCGACTCCTGAAACTCCTCTTGAGAATGCTAAAGAACAGGTAAAATGCGTATTTTTAGAATCTAAACAAGTCCAAAGGTGTTATTCCGAGTTCGGACAAACTTGTGAAGGAGAAACTAGCTGCGTAATAGACATAATTGGTGAAAAAGGAAGAAAGACAGCTTTGAAAAGCAGTTGCGGAGGATACGCTTACATAATAATCGATGGGAATAATGAAGATGCAGTATTCAAATGCATCCCAAGAGAAGAAGTAGCACCTGAACAGATTGTTGGAAGAGGATTTCAACGCGCATATTGGCAATGTTACGATGGTACGAGCGCAGTATCTCAAGACGTAGGGTGCTTGCCTTCTGAAGTTTGGAATAAAAAAGCAGAACTGTACTGCGAAGGACATTGCTACCAAGACGGCTCCAAATGCGGGGTTAATTCCTTCAGCGTTTCAGAAGAATGCTATGAATCTATTCCTCAAGTAGAACCAGTAGAATTGGAAAAAGTAAAAGAAGAGATGAATAAGAAACTGGAAAAAGACGCGTTAGCATACGTATATTCAAAGACTTGTCCACACTGTGAAGGAATGGAAGAGGAAGTAGATAAAGCTGCGAAAGAATTGAATATTCACGTTTCAAAAATTGACAGGGACCAAGGTGCTTCAAGCATGGGTATAGTACCCTACTCTTTTGTATATGG
>CAYSAF010000007.1:0-37695 GCA_964428965.1 Candidatus Woesearchaeota archaeon | reverse complement strand
TGTACTAATCATTTCGCTGTTTAAGGGAGATAAATACCTGTTGAAGATAACCCCCTCCTCTATCTATTTAACAAATTATAAGTTTGAGACTGAGAAGCTCCCTCAGTTTGCTGTTGTTTTAAGAAAATATCTGTCACAAGCCAGGTTGAGGAGTATAAAGCAGCATGGTTTTGAGAGAATCATTGAATTCGGGTTTGACAAAAAAGAAAAATACATTCTCATAGCAGAGTTGTTCAGCACTGGCAACATAATACTTTGCGATAAGGACTATAACATAATAAACTGCTTGCATAATCAAGTTTGGCGTCATCGCATTATCAAACCCAAAGAGAAGTATTCTTACCCCCCTTCAAATCATTTTGACCCATTCAACCTTAAGCCTGAAGGTTTCAAAGCTCTTTCAAAGGATAGCATAGTTAAGTCTTTGGCAATAGATTTCAATCTCGGCGGTTTGTATGCTGAGGAGGTTTGCTCCAGGGCAGGTGTAGACAAGAATAAGAAGCAGCTTACCGATTCTGAGATTAAAAAGGTAATCTCTGTCCTCAAAGATTTTCAATCTATGAAGCTAAAGCCCAACATAACATCCGATAATGTTTTTCCTTTTGAGTTTTTCAACACAAAGCCACACCAGTATTTTGACAATTTTTCTGCCGCTGTTGATTTTTTTGATTCCAACATAAAGATCGTTGACGGTGCTTATGCAAAAAGGTTGGTTAAACTAAACACGATTATTGAAAAGCAGAAAGAGCAACTTGATTTTCTGAAGCAAGAGTCCATAGTCAACAAGGAGATCGGTGATGCGGTGTACAGAAACTACGCTAGTGTGAAGGAGGTTTTTGACACCGTTAAAATGGCTAGGGATAAGAAGTTTGGATGGGATGAGATAACAAAAAGGTTAAAAACCAAGGGCATTGAGGTAAAACAAGGGAAAGTGATATTGGAGCTGGGATAATGACATTGAAGTTTTTCAACACGCTGACCAGGAAGAAGGAAATTTTTGAGCCTATAAAGGACAAGCAGGTTG
The DNA here is from genome assembly GCA_964428965.1 of Candidatus Woesearchaeota archaeon. Classification (GTDB taxonomy): domain Archaea; phylum Nanobdellota; class Nanobdellia; order SCGC-AAA011-G17; family VGLX01; genus JAWABC01. The sequence continues at coordinate 36,671 of CAYSAF010000007.1, read as the reverse complement.
GCATCTACTCATGTGGTCCTACAGCCTATTGGTACCAGCATATTGGTAACTTGAGGTCTTACATTTTCGCTGATGTGCTAAGAAAAGTATTGCTTTATAATGACTTTAAGGTTAAGCACGTTATGAACGTTACAGATGTCGGTCATCTAACATCAGACGCTGATGAAGGTGAGGACAAAATTGAAAAAGCAGCAAAAAAAGAAGGGAAGAAAGCTGAAGACATCGTTAACTATTACTGGAAAGTTTTTAGGGATGATTTCAAGAAGCTGAACATATCCGAGCCTGACATCTGGTGCAAGGCAACAGATCATATCAAGGAACAGATTGAGCTGATTAAAAGGCTTGAAAAAAAGGGTTACATCTACAAGACAAGCGACGGTATCTACTTTGACACCTCCAAATTCAAGGATTATGGTAAGCTGGCAAGGTTGAAAAAAGAAGGTTTAGAAGCTGGAAAAAGAGTTGACATGCGTGAGAAAAGAAATGTTACGGATTTTGCTTTATGGAAGTTCTCTGAGAAGCCAGGATTAAGGCAGCAGGAGTGGGCATTTATAGATGAAATTACAATGTCTGACGAAGAATATGAAAAATTAAAAAAACTTTCCGAGAAAAATCCTAGTATAAGAATATTAGAGGTAAAAGATGTCTGAAGAATTATGTAAAGGGGGTTGTGGAGAAAAAGCAGAGTACAGAGGATGGTGTAAAATAAAATGGAAGTCTAGAAATAAATTTGCAGTTGGATGTCCTGTAATTGAAAAAAGAAGAGGGAAATCAATATCTATGTATAGAATTAAAGAAGCAAGATTGGGAAAAAATCCAATGCAAAATCCAATAATCTGTGCAAAAAATCATTCAGAGGAAAGGAATAAAAAATGTTCAGTAATTTTAAGAGAAAAAGGAAGATTAAGGATTTTACCTCAACAGATAGAATCCCAAAAATTAAAAGAAAAAAGGAGAAAAAATGTTTGTAAGTCTCTTAAAAAGTTGTGGGAAGAAGGGAAACATCCAAGACAACTAGAGACAAAAGAACAAAGAAGAAAAAGGTTTGAAAAAATATCAAAAACAATAACTAAAAAAATTAAAGAAGGTGAAATAAGTCCTCCATTTCCTATAAAAAATGTTAAATACAAAGGGGTTAGATTTAGATCAAATTGGGAAAAAATTATTGCCAAATTATTAGATAAATATAGCATTAATTGGGAATATGAAACTCTTAGAGTTCCTTATAAAGATACAGAACGTAATATGAAAGCATGGACAATTCCTGATTTTTATATACCATCCACTCATACGATTATAGAAATAAAAGGAAGATGGCTCAATTCAAAAAGGACAAAGGATAAAGTTGTAGGGATAAAAGAAAAAGGATTCTCAATAATTCTAATTGGTGAGAAAGAAATGGATATGATTAATAAAAATCCAGAAATGATTCTAAAACTTATAGAGGAGAAATAATTATGAAAAAAGTAAGGATAAGTTTTTGTGGGTTTCCGGGATGGCATGTTGAATGTTCTGCAATGTCTATGAAATACTTAGGGGAAACTTTTGATATTCACACAGGCGGCATCGACCATATCCCTGTTCACCACACGAATGAGATTGCTCAGTCTGAGGCTGCAACTGGTAAGAAGTTTGTCAATTACTGGATGCACGGTGCTTTCCTAACCTCTAAGGGTGAGAAGGTTAGTAAGAGCAAAGGAGGCCTTTACACTATAGCTGAGCTTGAGGAGCTTGGCTTCAAGCCACTGTCTTATCGCTATTTCATGTTCACAGCCCATTATCGAATGCCTCTTGATTTTACGCTGGAAGGCTTGAAGAATGCCCAGAATTCTTATCAAAGGCTGAAAAACATTATTTGTGAATTAAAAGATGATGGTAAGTTAAATAAAAAGTATCTTAAGGAGTTTGAGAAGGCAATAAATGATGACTTAAACATGCCACAAGCATTGGCCGTGTTATGGAATCTTGTAAGAGATAAAAATGCTAAGGGTAAGGTAGATACAATAAAAGAGATGGATAAAATATTTAGTTTGGACTTACTCAAGAAAGAGGAAATTAAGATTTCTGAAGACGTAGAAAAATTAATAAAAGAGAGGGAAGAGGCAAGGAAGAAAAAAGATTTCAAAAAAGCTGATTCTATTCGTGAAGAGCTTAAAAAGAAGGGAGTGGTACTTGAAGACACTAAAGGGGGAGCAAGATGGAAACGGATTTAGAGTACGAGGTAAATAATGGGGTGAGGTATGTTGTGGTATACACTAACAGCGGCGCAAATTTTTATTTAAGCCCTTTATGCACCAAGTTTGAGGAAGCTGATGCTGAAGCAAAGAATCTTATTAAGGATAAGCCTGCCATCTCTGACAGGTTGGGTATCATGAAGGTTAAGGCTATTGGTCCATTTGATATTAGTAAGGGCCTTCCTGAGGTTATGGTTTGGACTAAGAATCCAAGATTCTTTTGTCTTGAGGCAATATACCCTGTTCCAGGTAAGGCAAGGGGTTCAATTAAAGGCCCTTTAGAGGAATATTTTATGATTTCAACATTTGCTAAGGAGATTTTTATGACTTATAAAAATGAAAGTCGAGCTTGATCTTTCAAAGACGATAGAGAAGAACGCTGAGCTTTATTACGAGAAGGCGAAAAAAGCTAAGCGCAAGATTTTAGGAGCAGAAGCTGCGTTGAAGAAAACCCTTGAGAAGTTGGAAAAGATTAAGCATGAGGAGCCTGAAACTAAAACTCTTAAAAGGATCGAGCACAGGAAGAAGGTTTGGTATGAGAAATTTCGTTGGTTCACGAGTTCTGAAGGATTTTTATGTATCGGCGGTCGTGATGCAACAACCAATGACATCATAGTGAGGAAGCATCTCGATAAGAACGATTTGGTTTTTCACACAGAGGCTCCTGGCAGTCCTTTCTTTGTGATAAAAACAGAAGGTAAGAAGCCGGGTCAGGCAACCATTAACGAAGCTGCCCAGGCCACAGCTTCATTCTCGCGTGCCTGGCGTAATAAGTTGGCAACTGCTGATGTCTTTTCTGTTGGTGCAGATCAGGTTAAGAAAGAACTTGGCTTGCCAAAAGGGACTTTCATGGTTTACGGTAAGAGAATGTATTTCAAGCCTGTGATAGAGCTGGCTATCGGAGTAACTTCCGAAGGAATAGTTATGTGCGGCCCTCACGATTCAGTTAGCAAGAACTGTACTCTTGATTTTTTGATCAGGCCAGGCAACGCAAAGAAGAGTGACGTTGCTAAGGAAGTCAAGAGGAAGTTTGAGAGCGGAACAGTCTTCAAGGTAGACCTTAATGACTTTATGCAGGCCCTGCCTCCTGGCGATTGTTGTATTGTAAAGAATCACCATTAGAAAATTTTATTAACCAGTCTGATAGTTATATTGTAGTAAAGAGGTGTTATGTGAAGAGGATTTCAAAAAACATCGCAACTGCCCTTGTGGTAATTCTACTCCTGCTTTTAATTGTTTTAGCTCTGGGTATAGTTCCTGTTTCACTTAACGTAATGGTCTCTTTATTCCTGACCATACTATTTGTACTTGCGCTTATCATCCTGCCCAAATCTTCTGAGCGTAAGAGGCGTAAGCGCAAAAAATAGTTAAACAGGGTTCTGTCTATGACTCCGTCACTTAGGTAAAACTGTCACATCCATCAGTTTTATATATTTTCTATTTATCCACGATTAATGTAATAAACTCAAATGTTAATCAGAACAAGAAATCTCAAAAGATTCAAATAAGAGAGGGCAGAAATTTTCAAGTTCATTCTTTGACTGGACAGAACAACCGAATCCAAAACTAGAACCACAGTAACCAAAAATAGATATAAACACACTATTACTATGTCGGATATATAAAGCATCATAACCCTTAAAGTTAACTACTTTTATCTCCTCATCTTTTTTAAGACTCTCCAACCTTAAATCCTTAGAGCTCATTAATAATTTGTAAGTTTCTTCTAATGTGCTTTTTTCATCAAGTGATTTGTCAACATAAAAACTATAAAAACGATAATCTTGTTCGTCTGGTCTTAGCTTGAAGCTAAAATAATGTCCGTCACCCATACGACGTGCACCAGCAGGAAGATTAATTTTATAGTTTATCTTTTCTAATTTTCCTGAATATTCTTTAAAATCAAGATTCTTAAATTCGTCACTTTTAGGACCTTCTAACTCTTGTGCAGGAGGAACTACTATAGACTCGTTTATTTTTATAGGGTTTTTTTCAGCGTAATCTAATTGTTTTGCAATAGGATACAACAGGATGCTAAAAATAACAATAGGGATTAGTATAACAATCAAAACTAAAATTATAACTACCCAAAAGATCTTTTTCATATTCATTACAATGTTCATACCCTTTTTAAATTTTTTTAAATTCCTCAAAACTGATGGAAGCGATAGTTGGTTAAAACTGACTAATCTGCGACAGCACCTTAAACAGAAACCTTTTTAAATTCATTTTCTTGGCTAACTTTACATGCCAACGGTTTATGATGTAGACGCTAACTCTTTGATTGAGAAAGCTGCTCAGGAGTTGAAGAAAGTTGAGTCTGTTCAGATACCTCGCTGGGCTATTTTTGTTAAGACCTCTCACTCCAGGGAGAGGCCGCCTGAGAGTTCTGACTGGTGGTATTTGAGGTCTGCTTCTGTTTTGAGGAAGCTTTACATGAGGGGTCCTTTGGGTGTTTCTAAGCTGAGGAATGCTTATGGCAGTAAGAAGAATCGCGGCCATATGCCTGAGCACAGGTATAAGGCTTCTGGCAAGATTTTGAGAACAATACTCCAGCAGTTAGAGAAGGCTGGTTTCGTCCAGCAGGTTACTAAGAAGGGTCACAAGGGAAGGTTTATCACCCCAAAAGGCAGATTCTTTTTAGACGGGGTTAGTAAGGGTCTTAAAAAATGAATGATGTTGAAGAGATTCGTAATAAAAAAGTGCATGAGCTGCAAAAGAAGTACCTGGCTCAGCAGAGGAAAGAGTTGCGGAAGCAGATCCAGCTTCAGCAGCAGATAGAGTTACTTGAGAACTTTGCAAAGCAGTTCATGACTCGTGAAGCAATTTCGAGGTATGGCAACTTGAAGTCTGCTCATCCTGATAAGGCGATACAGGCAGTAGCTTTGATTGCTCAGGCTGTTGAGTCTGGCCAGCTTAAGGGAAGGCTCGATGACGAGAACTTCAAGAGGTTGTTGCAGGAGCTTACCCCTGAAAAGAAAGAGTTCAGGTTTATGAGAAGATGACAAGGTTCAAACCATTTCCAAAGAAGATTAGGCTTGCCAAGAGATTGGCCCAGACAAAGTGGGCTCCCTTCTGGACTGTTCCTAAGAAGTATGGGGTGGGTAAGAAGGTTCACCCTTCACGACACACAGTTGTTAAAAGGCATTGGAAGAGGACTAGGACAAAGGCTTGAAAATGGCAGAGGAAAGAACTTACATAATCCCCTTGAGGAAGGAGTGGTTGAAAGTAGCTAGATACAGGCGTAGCAAGAAGGCTGTTTCTGCAGTTCGTTCTTTCATCAAGAAGCACATGAAGAACGATGATGTTAGGATCGGTCGCCATTTGAACATGAAGTTATGGTCTCGCGGCATGAAAAAGCCTCCTCACAAGGTGGCTGTAAAAGCTGTTATGATTGAGGATAAGGATTCTAAGTATGTCAAAGTTGAACTTGTTGGTGCTCCTGAAGAGAAGCCTGTTGAGAAAAAGAAGAAAGGGCTGGCTGAAAGGTTAAAGGAGAGGGTTACAGGCAAGGAAGAGAAGCCTAAGGTTGAGAAGGAAAAGAAAGAGAAGAAGGTTGAAGAGAAGAAAGAAGGAGTTAAGGAAAAAGTTGGGGGGAAAGAAGAAGAGGAGTCTGAAAAGAAAAGTTCTGAGATTAAGGAAGAAAAATAATTTTTACTTAACTATGTGGGGGTATTCTTTGTTTATGTGTCGGACTGCTAAGGGTGATATCACCCTCTGTATTATGTTGTAATTGTTTAAAGAATAGATGTGGTTTTTTAACGCTTCTGAGTGGTCGATTACCCCTTTGTATTCATTCCTGTTCAGCTTTTCCCACAGGAATCTGTTTACTATCCCTGCTTTCAGCTTGTTTTTAAATCTCTTGTGTATCACCTTTTCATAATCCCACTTGTTTATTATGCTCTGTGCTGCTAAGTAGCCGGATGTTATAGCATATCTCATGCCGAAACCCCACAGAAAGTCTTGGAGCCCTGCTGCTTCCCCAACATACAGGGTTTTTCCCGACTTGTATTTTTGGTTAAATGAAAAAGTTGCTACCCCTCCAACCTTCTTTCCATTTTTTATTTTCAGTCTATATTTTTTCTCGAAGAACCTTTTTGTTTTTTCAAAGCACTCGCCTATCCTCTTCAGGTCGCCTCCTACTGATGAGCACAAGCATCCATATCCTTTCGCTATTATAAGGTACGAATATGCTCTGAATGCTAACTCATCGTTAACAAGACCTACTATTATATCCTTGTGATTTGTCTTGAAGGTTACTCCTTTTGCTACTGCCATAACCCTTTTATGTTCGGGTCCGGTTGCTACTATGTCCGCTTCTTTCGGGGCTATACTCCTTTTGAAGTTTATCTTTACGCCTTCTTTTAGGGCAAGTTTTTTCATGTGTTGATCAAAAGTTCCGGGGAAGCTTCCCCTTTTGACTGTGTAAACAATTGGCTTCTCAAATTTTAGTACTCTGCCTGTTTTACAGTTCCTGAGTTCAATGGCTGAGAACGGTACGTAATCAAAATTCGTTTTTACGTTCATCTCTTCTAAATCTTCAAGAATATCCTTTTTTTCCGACCAGTTCTCCAATCCCTGTAAGTCCCCCCCAAACCTCATGCCCACGTCTTTGTTTTTTTCATAAACCTCGACTTTGTAGCCTGCCTTGGCAAGGTTTATTGCAGCAGTTAGCCCTGAAAGCCCACCTCCTAAAATCTTTTTATTGGTCATTAAAGTAGAATAAAACCTAAAGGGGTTATAAAACTTTTTGTCTTTTATAGAATCAAACTTTTTTATATCTTTTCTGTTTCCTAACTCCATATGCAAAAAGCCTAAGATTGTAGTTTTCTTTTTCAATATACACGCAGGGAACTCTTGAACCTGTAAACAAAGTTTCTTCATCAAATTTCATATTTTCCTTTTTTGCATACCTCTCTAATCCAAGATAGGATGTTAATACGTCAAGATCGTGCTTATCAGGGTTAACACGTAAATGGATTTCCCATAGAGGCAACCTATTAACGTTCATTAAAAATTCAACTTCTGCTACAATCTCTGATAATTCCATACACTGATTATTTTACTTCAGTTTTTAAGTATTGTTAGTATGCCTTCTATATTTTCTACTTAATAAAAAATTAGAAACCAAAACATTTTTATACTTTTTATGTGTTTAAATCAGTATGAATTCGATAGCAAAATCAATTTCTTCACTGGATTTTGCTACATTTGGTAAACTTTGGGCGTTCTTTTATCTTCAATAATCCTGGTAGAGCTAGATCCAGGATTATTGAATCTCGGTTCTAACTCTGCTAGGTTCTTGGAAATTTAGGATGCCCTTTAACAGGAGGTTATAAGATGAGAAGAGTTGACAAGGAACTAAAGAGGGTGAACAGGAATCTGAAACAGCTTGAGGAGTGTATCTGCACGCCATTATGCAAGGAAGAGTGGATAATTCCTTTGAATGGTAACGGCTGCAGGACTAAGGTTGAATGTGAATATCTAAGATACCACCTCGCTAACAACCATGAGATGGTTGATTTGCTTTGGGAGCAGAGGAATTATTTAAAAGAGCAAGCCGAGAAGTGTAGACTCTATGCTCGTTAAGAAGTTTTTTAAATCTTCTGTACATGTTCCTCACTATGGAAGAACTTTTACCATTTGAAAAAGTGAAAAGGTCTGTCCTTGTTAAGCAGGAAGCCCAGACAAATGAAGCATATGGAATGAAGCCTGATAAAAGGTCTGTTGAGCAATTAATCAATTATGGGATTTTGAATCTCAATAAACCTGCAGGTCCTAGATAGGGTAACCTAGGGAAATTCGCATCAGATTTCAGACTACGTCAAGAAAATACTTAACCTTGATAAGGTTGGACATAGTGGAACGCTTGATCCAAGAGTGACAGGCGTTTTGCCGATAGCTCTAGGTAAAGGCACAAGGATAGTGCAAACTCTGTTACCTAGCGGAAAGGAGTATGTTTGTTTGATGTACTTACACGATTCCGTTGAGCAAGATAAGATTTACAAATCTGTTGAAAATTTTGTGGGTAAAATAAAACAGCTTCCTCCACGAAGGTCCGCAATAAAAAGGCAGGAGCGCTTCAGGAATGTTTACTACCTTAATGTTTTGGAGATTGATGGTCAGCATGTTCTTTTCAAAGTTGGTTGTCAGGCTGGGCTTTACATTAGGAAGCTCGTTCACGATTGGGCTAAGAAAATGGGTGTGTCAGGGCATATGTCCCAGCTTATTCGCACCAAGGCAGGCCCTTTCACAGATAAAGACTGGGTTTCCCTTCATGACTTGAAGGATGCTTATGAGGTTTGGAAAGATAGCGGTAATGAAAAATTGTTAAGGCAGGTTATTTTACCTCTGGAGTATGCTGTCTCTCACCTTCCTAAGGTTTGGGTTTTTGACACAACTGTAGATTCTTTGTGTCACGGTGCAAGCTTGTCTGTTCCAGGCATAAGCAAGTTTCATTCTGAAATAGATGAAGATGACCTTGTTGCTGTTTTCACCTTGAAGGATGAGCTTGTTTGTCTTGGCAGTGCTTTGATGAGTTCTGAAGACATGATGGGTAACGAGCGTGGTTTGGCAGTAACAACCTCAAAAGTTTTTATGGACCTAAACACCTATCCAAAATACGTTAAGAAACAGTAGCCAGTTGTTCTATCGCTTTTATCTCTTCAGGTTTTATTACAAGTGCATATTCTTGGTTGTTTATCGTGTGTGCATACAAAGGATCGTAATATTCCTCAAGCAGCATCTTTGCTACTTCTTCGAATTTTTTGTTCTCAAATAACTTTAACATCTTTTCTGTTTTTTTATTTCCCAATCTTTTACTCAGTATTTTTATTTTTTCTTTTATCTTTTCATCTTCCTTGCTTGTGTAGCACTCAACAAGGTTTTTTATTCTGCATTCCATGCTTGTCTCTACTTTCACTTTTATTCCTTTTTGCATTTCGTTGAATAACGTTTGTGGTATTATTACGTTGCCTATTTTTTTGCTTTCTCCCTCTGTTATTATGTAATTCTTTTCCTTAAGTTCTTCCAACCTTTTCATAAGTAAGGATTCGAACATCTTTTGGCTTCTCGGTTTCAACCCTATATCCCCGAACAAGGAGCTTCTATGCTGTGCTAACTCTTCGAGATCAAGCGAATTTATGAATTCTTTGAGCATTTTTGTTTTTCCACTTCCTGTCATTCCGTAAAGAACTATGAATCTTGCTTTTGGCTTGTAATTTTTTAGTTGTTCTATCACGTATCTCCTGTATTCTTTGTATCCGCCTTCGAGCTGCATCACTTTAAATCCCAGATTTTCCAGTAACATACACAAAGATTTGCTTCTCATCCCACCACGCCAGCAGAAAACAACTATTTTTTTGCCTTCATGCTTTTTCATATCTTGAAGTAATCCTGGCAGTTTATTTTGCACAAACTCGTATCCCTTTTCTATTGCTTCTTGCTGTCCCACCTTTGTGTAAAGCTTTCCAACTATCGCTCTCTCCTCATTGCTGAACAACGGTATGTTTACAGATCCAGGTATAGTTGCTTCCTCAAATTCTTTCGGCGTTCTTACGTCTATGAAGATGTAATCATCTTCTAGGGCTTCCTTTATTGTGATAGTTTTCATTTTCTCTTGCTTCTGCTAAATCTTTTATCCATGTTTCTACCTCTTTTGGTTTTAAATCCCGGTACATTTTCATTTTCTTCATGTGTTCAGGGACTTGGTATACAGTCACCATGTTTTCAAGTTTTGACATGTTTTTCATTAAGGATATCATATTATGCCATTCTCCATACATCTTTATCCCTGAGGTGATAACATGGATTTTAGGTGGTCTGTATCCCTTTTCTTTTCCGTCTTCCGCAAATATGTGATACATGTCTTTTGTCATGCCTTTTTGGCTTATCACAAGGTTTATTAACTTTTTTCTTGGACTTTTCTTTTATGAAACTTATTAGAATTACTCGTGAATCAGGAATACCCCTTATTGGTGCAATATTCATAGGAATTATCGATAGGGGTACCAACCTTATAGAGATTAGGCCCACCAGCGTTTGCAACCTGAAGTGTCCTTTCTGTTCAACCAGTGCGAATGATGAGAAGCTTCATCCTTACAACTTTGAGGTTGAGCTTTCTTACCTTGTTGATTGGGTCAAGGAAGTTGTCAAGTTCAAGGGTGAGAATGTTGAGATTCATTTCGATTCTGTTGGAGAACCTCTCTGCTACAAGGATTTTGTTAAGCTTGTAAATATCTGTTCAAAAATTGAGGGAGTCTCTTTTATTTCCATGCAGACTAACGGTGTTCTGTTAACCGAGGAACTGGTTGATGCCCTTGAAAAGGCCGGCATGAATCGTATCAATCTGTCCATAAACTCTTTTAACCCTGATAAGGCTAAACTTCTTTGTGGTAGGGATGATTATGACCCCAGCAAAATAATTAGTATAGCCAACTACATTTCTAAATCTAAGATAGAGCTTCTTATCGCTCCTGTTTGGCTACCCGGCATTAACGATGAAGATATCGAGGAGATTGTAAAGTTTGGTAAGTCTTTGAATGCCCGCTTAGGAATCCAAAAATATGAAATTTATAAGTATGGTAGGAAGTTTAAGAAGGCTAAGCACATAAACTGGTGGAGGTTCTATAATCACATGAAATTGCTTGGAAAAAAGTATGGTGTCAAGCTTGAATTAAATGCCAAGGACGTTAATGTCGTTAGAAGGCCGAGAATTCCCTCTGTTTTCAAGAAGGGTGACAGGGTTAATGTTGTTGTAAAAGCACCTGGCTGGATTAACGGTCAGATGCTTGCCGTTGCAAATAACCGTTGCATAAGTATAAATAACTGTAAGGCAGAGATTGGTAGCAGGGTTAGGGTTAAGGTTGTTGAGGATAAGAACGAGTTGTATGTGGCTGAGCCGATATGAGACGAGTTCGTGTTGTGATTTATGGTTTTGTGCAGGGTGTTTTTTTCAGGCACAACACCAAGAAATTGGCAGAAGAGTTAAATGTGAGGGGTTTTGTTAGGAACATTAACGATGAGGTTGAGGCTGTTTTTGAAGGCAGTGACGATGCTGTTGAGAAGATGTTGTCTTTTTGCAGGAAAGGTCCGTGGGGTGCTTTAGTGAAGAAGGTCGATGTTAAGGAAGAAAAATACAAGGGGGAGTTTAAGGTTTTTGATCTGTTGAGATGAAATACGTTGCTGTTACTTTGAAAGGTGCTGAGGATTTGGCTTCTGCGGAGATAAAATCCTTGTTGAAAGCTGATTCAAAGAAGGTTGCTGATGCAAGATTGTTGTTTTCTGCAAGAAGCTTGGGTAATTTCTCTCCGAGGCTTACCAGTCGGATTTATTCTTACATAGGTCATTTTTATTTTTCCTCTCTTAATGATTTGATTAAGAAATCATTTAAGTTTAAGTTTTCTTTCAAAGGCTCTTTTGTTGTTCGCTGTTCTCGTGAAGGCCAGCATAATTTTGATTCCCGTGAGATAGAACGGGGTGTTGGCGAGGTTATTTACAATAAAGGTTTCAGGGTTGATTTGAAGAATCCTGATAATACTATAATAGTTGACATAATCGACAACAAGTGTTTCATAGGAGTTTTAGTTTCAGATAACCTTTGCAGGCGTCCTTACAGGGTTAGGATTTTTAGCTCTTCGATAAATGCTTGTCTGGCTGCCGCAGCTGTTAAGTTCTCCGAAGCTAAAAGCTCTGATACAATTCTTGATCCTTTTTGCAGGGATGGTGTTATACCCATTGAGGCTTCACTTCTAGGCTGTAAGAATGTTTTTGCTTTTGACGAATCTATGAACAACGTGAGGAATGCGAAGATAAATGCAAAGCTTGCAGGTGCGAATGTTAAGTTTGCGAAGTGTAACATCGATTCTTTGGACCTGAAGCTTGATGAAAAAAGCATAGACCGGGTTATAACTTATCCACCGTTTCCCTCGAAGAAGAAGAAGCAGAGCGGGATTGAAAACTTGTATAAGGAATTCTTCTATCAGGTTTCTCCTTTGTTAAAAAAGTCCGCTACCATAACCTTAATCTCGCACAAACTCGAGCTTCTTGAGATTTACGCGAAGAGGGCAGGTTTTAAGATTATTAAGCAAAAAAATGTTTTTGTTTCAAATAATAACTATATACTTATGATTCTCGAAAGTAATAAATAAAAGTTTCCACAAAAAAGTTTATATACCCCTTCTTTTTCCTAAATTCGTTATGATGGCGATTTAAGGCCTGAAGAGCCAATTCGCTTATAAAAAACATCGGAGGTTAGATACAAATGTCAGATTTGTTAGTAGTTAGGAGTAAGATAAAGGAATACGCAAAGGGAATGAATGTTTCTGGAGACTTTGCTGATTCTCTCAGCAAAGAAGTTGAGAGGTTGATTGCCAGGGCTGCTGAAAGGGCGAAGGAAAATAACCGATCAACTATCAAGCCTCGTGACCTGTGAGGCTTTCTTCTTTTTTCTCTTTTTTTTTCAAAAAGTTTTTAAATTCCGATATCTTCCCCTTATCATGCCAAAAATCAAAGTTTGGAGGGTTTTCTGGGCTGGTATTCTCTTTGCTGTTCTCGCTCAGATAATTCACACCATCGGTGCTTGGCTAACAATGGGTTATTACATAATACCACAGTATTTCCCTGTTTGGTCAAAGCTTATGATGCCCACAGCAGGCCCGCCGCCATCTTCTTTCTATGTTTATTCAATCCTGTTTGGTGTTGTCAGCGGCATCTTGATAGCCATGGTTTATCTGGTTGTTAAGAATTCAGTTCCAGGTAAAACGGTTGTTAAGAGGGGTCTTAACTATGGTTTGCTTGTTTTTCTTGTTGGTGGAATTCCATGTTACTTGTCTATGTTGTTGTTGATTAACCTTCCCTCAGCTTTGGTTCTTCATTGGGCTATCGAGACTTTGGTTATAGATTTGATTGGCGGTATGATTATTGCTTGGATTCTTAGATAGAAAGCCTTATAATCTGACTTTTTCTTTTTTCTTTTATGGGAAAAATTAAGGGCACTAAGGCTGAACGGGAATTGTTACACATGTTCTGGGATACGAACGTGTGGGCTGCACTGCGTTCTCCAGGTTCAGGTTCCATTCCACTGCCATCTCCTGATATTCTTGCATCTAACACGAAACGTTACCTTGCAGTAGAATGCAAGTCTGTTAGGGAACCAAAAAAGTATTTTCCCAATGAGGAGATAGAGCAATTGATTCTTTTTGCCAGAAGGTTTGGTGCTGAGCCCTGGGTTGGTGTTCGTTTTGATCGTGAGGGTTGGTATTTTATCAAGCCTTCTAAAATGTTGAGGAGTGAAGGCAACAATTTTTATTACGTTACCTTGGATCATGCAAGAAAAAAGGGTTTATCTTTTGAGAAGCTTATAGCTTAGTCTTTCTTCTATCTCTGCTGATTTTTCGTTGTGTGCGCTTCTTACGTCCTCAACTATCATTTTGAGGTTTCCCATGTTCGGTGCGTATATGGCGTTTAAGGAGTCTACCCCGTTGACTATTTCGTTCATCTCTGCAACCCCTCTTGTTACTCCGCTTTGCAGGTTCAGCAGGTATTCTTTGAGTTTTTCTACTCCGTCCCTTAACATGAAGAATTGTCCCTGTTGTCTTATCAGCCTTAAATAGACGTTTTTTGTTTTTTCCACATGCCTTTCTACATGCTCAACATCCCTGCAGTACAGTTCGCTTAGATGGATAGACCTTGTAAGTAGTTGTTCCATGATGTCTAGGAATTTTTTTTCTTGTTGCAGCTTTACCGTATCCCTCATCCTCATCACGTAATCGTGCTCTTCTTCTGCCTGGTTCCTTCTTGCCTCCCTGAATCTTTTTTCTGTTGTGAAGTATCCGTCGTCGTAACCTTTTACTGTTTTCATAATCTGTCTAGCTGTTGAGAGTTCTTGTGTTTTCATCTTTAACCTTTTTTGTCTGTCCGGCACCGTTAGTATGTTGTTCTTGAATTCCTCGCATATCTGCTCGTAGTATTCTATGAGGTTTTCCCTTTCACCCCTTGCCTCATCATTTAAGTGTCTCAGGTTAGAGTTCAGCAGTGTTATGTTTCTCTGCTGCATGTTCAGAAGTTCTTCTATGGTGAACTTTTTCTTTCCCATAACCTTTTCGTTGAAGAAGCATTTTATCTTTGAGCATGTCTTTGTGAGGTTGTTTGCCTGGTAGTTCACTTCCCTTCCTGTTATGTTGCCAACCGCTATTATGTCTTTTACGTGTTTTTGCACGCCCAGGTAGCCTTGCGGGTAAGTCATCAGCTCATAATCTGAGTTTCCCCTTACTGTTTCCTGCTGTATACCTCTCAGGAAGTTTTCCTGTTCATTTACTATCCTTACCAGTTCTCCCATTTTCCTCACTTCCGAATATTTCTTTGTACGTTTCTATGATCTTGTTCATGTAATCTTTTATTACCGGTTGTTTCTGCTCATATTTTTCTTTTATCGCTTTTGCAATCTCTTCGCCCTGGTCTTTGAGCATTTGTTCGAGGCTTCTCTCGTTCACTCTTAGTTCTTTCCCAACCTTGTACCATGTACTGTTATGTCCTAAGTGCAGTTCAAGCATTCCATTCTCATTCAAAACATACTTTTTTTGCATCTTGAATGGATTCTGGTAGCTTTTCGGGTCTACCTTAACGTTTCTGTACCTTACGGGGTTGACAATCTTGTCGTTTACGTTGCAAGAGTCTCCCAGGAATGCTGCCCCTGCCAGCACGCATATAAGCCCTAGTTTTTTTACCACTCTCATGCTGTTCTTTTAGGAATGCTTTTTTAATAAGGGTTACCCAACTTTTTTCGTAAATCTTCCACTTTTTCTTGGGCAAGGCTTATTAATCCCCTCTTTTTCCTTGTAATGTTTTCGGAAAGGGGGTGATTAATTTGTTAAAAGGATTGAAATATTTGGTTGTTCCTCTAAGTTTTCTTGCCGGAGTGTATTTTGCTGACGACGTTAAGAGTTTTCGTTCTAACTTTTTTTATGAGCCCAGGGAAGGTTTTTATTGTAGGCCTTATGATTTGCGGGTTGAGAAAAGGGTTATCGGCGGCAAGGTTGAGGTTTACCTTGCTGACGTAAAGAATGGGGAATACCACAAGATAGGTCCTAAGATGTTTGTTGGCTCTCCCTCGCACAGGATAAGCTCTGTTATCAGCATCCCTCAGGAATACTTAAATAAGAGTAATTTGAAGGGTCTATCCAGGCTTCTTGATTCTGTTTTTGATTAGCGGTATTATCAACAAGGCCTCTTTTACCCCTTCTACCAGTCCTTCTTGTCTTACGCTTTCTATCAACTTTAATCCTGAGTTGATCATTTCGCAGAACAAAGTTGGAGACCACCAAGTCAGCAGTATTACTATTAGCGTTGATAGCGGAACTATTATCCTTGGTATGGTTGATAACGCTATTATTGCTCCCACATCCATCAGTAATCCGAACGGTCCTATCAGCCCTGATATCGCCCCTAGTATCATCATACCTGGAAGCCCGACGAATCTGAGGTAGAACGGTATTGTTTCATCCGTTAATGTTAGGAAACCCCATGCTATTGCTGACAGTATCGCTGCTGTCACGTAAAGCGTTGGTGAGATTATCCAGCCGATTATAGGTATTGTTATTAAATACGTTGCAACTAATTTTAGTAATACAGGTATTCCAATTACTATGGCGTTTGCAACAAGTCTGATTTTTACTAAGTATCTTACTAGGAAGAATATGAACACCCAGGCTATGGTCCTTAAAAGTTCTGGCAGCACAACTGTCCACAGGGCTTCTGGGTGGCCCCTGAACAGGAGTGTTATGTCACCGAAGATGTAGTTTATTATTTCAAGGAAAAGCCTTATCACGGCTTCAATACATATGTTTAACGCCATATGTTTTTTAAAAAACTTTATATATTAATAAACTTAATTGTTTCTTTGTTTAAAAAAGAGGTTTTTTATGGCAAGAGATGATGATGAACATTTTGAACAAAGGCCTGAGCCTTCCGTTGCTTCACAGCCAGCAAAAAAGAATGCTGGCTTTGGTGTTGTTCTTACTATCGTCATTATCTTGATGTTTGCTTTTGGCGGTTTGTTTGCTTACTACTACTTTACCTCTCCTACAGGGCAGAGGGGCTTTACTTACTTTTGGGACAGGGCAAAAACTACTGTCACTGATTTCTATAATGATTTGTTTGTCCAGCGGGTTCAGCGTGCCGGTAAGGCTTTTTATACTTCAGATGTTAACCCAACTGCTACCAATTACGGTGTTAAGTTTACAAACTTCCAGTCTGTTGGTGCTAAGAGAATACCTGCTGGCGCAACCACAAGTTTCAAGTATGTTGTTACTGTTGGAGAAAATGTCGAGAACATAAACCTTAACCTTAAATGTTCTGTCGATCCTTCTGACGTTGTAGATGGTGAAATTAATAAGATTCCCCAAGAGTCCCCTAAACTTTCTAGCGATAATCCAGCTGCTGCTAACAACCTGAGGTGTAGTTTCAAAACAAAAGGGGATGTTCAGGAAGACAAGACTGTTACTGTTAAGGGCTCTATAATCTCTACTATTCCCTCCCAGAGGACCTCTCTCAAGGTTTATCTCCTTTCAGCTAAGGAGTATGAGAACTTGAAGGGTCAGGATTTCTTTAAGGTTAATGGCTTAGACATCAAGCTTCCCATAAAGTCCCTTTACAACGGCGAGCCAGTTGAGGTTGGTATAGGTGTTGCTGAGGATTTGAAGCAGCCCGTTGTTGTCGGCAGCGGTTATCCCCCATCATTAGTTGGCATAACCTTGCAGAACAAGTGGGAAGGTAAGGTTTCAAAGATTAACTCAATGCTTTTGTTTTTGCCTGAGGGCGTTTCTATTGATGAGTCTATGAGTCCTAAGACCGAGCTTTGCCCTTTCACAGAGGTCAGCTCTACTGGCAAGTTCAAAAAGTACGAAGCAGATAAGGACCTGCTTTCAACCATACCCCCTTTCGGTTCTGGCGAGACAGAGGCTCATAAGACTTTTGAGTGTTGGCTTACGATAGATAATAGCTTGGTTGAGGGTAGGGATGCTGGTTTCGAGACTGCTTATCATGTTGACGTTGGTTATGAGTATTCTTTCAACGAGAAGTCTGATGTTATAACAGTTACCAAGAAGAAGGTGGTAACACCTCCTACAGAGCCTGCTGAGGTGGTTTCATCTTGAGAAAGCTATTCTTTCTTATCTTCGTCTTATTTTTTGTTTCCGGATGCGCTTCTTTCAGTGATTTCTTTAAGGATCTTCCAGGAATAAAGCCGCCTACATCTGTTGGCGGTAAGTCTTTTGTCGGAGGTACTGATTCGATAACCCTGTCTATATTGCAGCCTCCTGAATCCGGCAAAATATCTAAAGAAGTCCCTTTGATGGTTAGCGTTAACGTGAAGAACGATGGTGAGGCTCTTGCTGAGGGCCAGGTTTGTGTTACCGGCTTGAACACAAACGTCTTTGAGGAGGCTGAGTCTTGTAAGTGTGATGAGTTCTCTCTTAAGGGTAAGGCAAAGTTTGAGGAGGAGACAACAGAAGGCGAGAGCAAGGTTTTCAACTTTGATGAGGGTGGTGCAACTATTGATGAATTTACAATAAATTCTTTTTCAGTAACCTCAATAGCAAGGTATGGTTACAAGACTTATGCTTCTGTAGAGGGCTGCGTTGAGAAGGACATACTAACCTCCAAGGACTGTAAGCCGAGGCAGGACGCTAAGTTGGTGGGTGTTTCGAGCGCTCCTCTGCAGGTTACTTCTGTCAGCCAGGAACTCTTGCTTACCGCAGAAGACGAATACTCGATGACCTTGTTCATAGAAGTTGCTCACAAGGGTAGTGGTCAGTTTTTCAGCACTTCCATCACCAAAGATATTTGTGGTGAGGAAGACGGCAACATTAATAAGAACGTTGAGGTTAAGTTGTTTAATGCGCCTGGCAGGGCTAGTTGTAATTCCTTGGTGTTCAAGGAGAAAGAAGACATTGGAACTGTTACCTGCACTGTTACAGGAGTTGAGGCTCGTGACTACAAGCCTATGATAAACATAGAGCTGTCTTACACCTATGAGATTAGGGAATCAAATAATTTTGAGGTTGCTTAAGATGAAAAAGATAATTGCTGTTTTGGTGTTGCTGGTTTTTGTGTTTGGGTGTACTGGCATCCCTTTTACCGGGGATGATAGGGACAAGAAAACAGAGAGGCATGGTTTTGGTGGTACTTCTGGTCTGTCCGTAAGCTTTGTTGAGGACGAGCCGCTTAAGGAAGTGAGTCGTGCCAGGGATATAAAGTTCACCTTGAAGGTTAGGAATAACGGTCTTTATACAATCCCTTCTGGGAGCTTTATGGCTCGCTTGGTAGGTCTTGATAACAGTTTCAACCCCCCTGAGCTTCAGGGTGCTAACTCTGATATTTTGGCTCAGATTGATGAGTCTGGTATTGGTGGTGAAACTAATGTTGAACTTGGTTCCACTTCCTACAGTCCTGAACAGATGTTTGATGACAGGATAATCAAGTCAGGTAGTCTGGAGGTTGAGTTTTGTTATCCTTACGAGACTCGTGTTATCATAGATCCGTTTTACATAGGCGCTAAAACCAGTGACGTTAGCAAGGGTTCTGTTTCTTCTAACAGCAACTCCAACGCTCCTGTCAGCGTGAATGAGCTTGAGGAGACTGGCGGCAGCACATATACGGATTTCAACTTCAAGATTAAGGTTGTGGGTAAGGGTACTGTTGTTCCTTCCTGCTTCCCATCTAAGGAGGATGAGAAGGAGAAGAATGTTGACTTGAAGGTTTTTGAGAGTGAGGTTTCCTGCTATTTTGAGGATGCAGGTGAGAGAAAGGATATAGGCTCTGAAGGTGTTGTTAAGCTTAACAACCTTAACGAGAAGATAGTTCACTGCAGGATTCCATTTCAGGGTGAGAAGCCTGTCAAGACCCAGCTTCAGATGGTTTTGGGGTACAACTACCTGGATAAGGTTTCAGTTCCTGAGCTTAGGATTAACAGGATTTGATTTATCTTTTTCGTAACACAAAACTTAATATATCACTTAAATTTTTTTTAGCCGTGATGATGCTTAGAATAACTTATGATGAGATCGTTAAAAGGATAAAAGAGGAAAAGGGTCTTTCTGATTCCGAAATCAACGCTAGGATAGAAGCTAAGCTTAAGCAGCTCTCTGGCCTTATTTCCAGGGAAGGTTCAGCCCATATAATTGCTAACGAGCTCGGCTTGAAGCTTTATCCTGACATAAATAAGAAGCGTTACAAGGTTAAGGAGATGGTGGAAGGTTTAAGGGTTAACGAGCTTGTTGGTAAGGTTGTTCGCAAGTATGAAGTTCGTGAGTTTAAGACAGCTTCCAGGGAAGGCAAGGTCGCTTCTTTTTTTGTTGCTGACGAGACAGGAAGCATAAGGATTGTCTTGTGGGACACTAAGCATATAGACTTGTTTGAGAGGTTTTCTGAGGGTGATGTTATCAAGTTGGTTGGTGGCAACGTTCGTGGCAATCAGGGCTTTAAGGAGATTCATTTAAGCGGTCGTAGCGAGTTGTTTGTTAACCCTGACGGTGAGAAGGTAGACGTTGTTGTTCAGATGCCTAAATTAGATTTCAACAGCAAGAATATTAAGGATTTGAATGCAGGCAACTTTGCTAAAATACTTGGTACCGTTGTTCAGGTTTTTGAGCCCCGCTTTTATGACGCCTGTACTGAGTGTAATCGCAAGGTTGTTCCCGAAGGTGATAAGTACAGGTGTGAGCAGCACGGTCACGTTCCTGTCAAGCTCGTTCCCATAGTTAACATGTTGTTGGATGACGGCACAGACAACATACGTGTTGTTTTGTTCCGTGATCTTGCTTCTAAGGTTTTTGGTTTAGCGGATGTTACAGATTTGAGAGACAATCCTATTGGTTTTGAGGGCAAGAAGAAGGAGTTGCTTGGTAAGAGTATGTTTGTTTCCGGTAGGGTTAATAAGAACGATATGTTTGATCGTTTTGAGTTGATGGCCCAGGACCTTGAGGAGGCTGATGCTAAGGAGCTTGCAATCAATTTAGTTAGAGAAGTTGAAAAATTTTAACATGATGCTAAAAACCCATCTTGTGTTTGGAATTCTTCTCTCTCTTATTTTTCTCCATTTCTTTGATGTTAATCCTTACTTATTCATCCCGCTGGTTTGTTTCGGTTCTGTTCTTGCTGATATAGATACCTCTCGTAGCAAGGTTGGTAGGAAGGTTAAGCCACTCTCTTGGCTTTTAGAAAGACTATTTGGTCATCGAGGTTTTTTTCATTCACTAACAGCAGCATTCTTGTTGTTATTAGCATCTATATATCTTATTAGCATCAGCTTCTTGGCATTTGCCCCTGTCCTTGGTTACCTCTCTCATATTTTTCTTGACGCATTCACATTAAGCGGTGTTCCTTTCCTCAAACCTTTTTCTGACAGGAGGCTGCAAGGGCCGGTCTCAACAGGTGGCCTAACAGAACACATTATTTTTTCCTGCATAGCTCTTATTGATGCCTACCTTATTTATATTGTATTATGGTAAGATGCTTTAAACCTTTCTCACTAAAATCTTGTCATTGCTTTTTATTTTTTTAAGATCTTCTATGTTGCTTACCACCTGCCCTATTACAGTTACGGGGTTTGCTGCCCTCGGCTCATTCCCTTTTGATACAGGTGTTTTTCCAAAGAACAGGCATAGTCCTGGTCCTGGTGGCCAATATGCAAAATCACCAACCCTCATCTCCTGTTTTGCATCCTTGTCTTGTGTAAGTCTTGGTTTTATGTAGAAATATATTTCTTCTCCCCAAAGGTTTGCTTTTGATTCTATCGGAAGCTTTTCCGCAAGCTCTTTTGCTGCCTGGCTGTTGTTTAGCCAGACATCTATCCTCACCTTTCCGGATTCTATCACTATGCTTGTCATTCCCTTACACCACTTTCATTTCTTTGAGGGCTTTATCAACAGATCTCTCCACTAGATTAAGGTCTAGGTTTTCATAGCCTTTTGAGATTCTGATTGATAATTCAGCTCTTACCTTACTTGTAATCCTTCTTTGAATATCTTTTATATCTTTAGGTGGTAATGTGTCATGGGCCGGATTTATTTTAGCCCTATATTCTTTTGAGATTTCCCAGCTTGTCTTAATTTCCTTGTCATATCTCTGTATGATTTCTTTGTCCTTTATTGCATTTGCTAGTATTTTGTGCAGTATGGCATTTGAGAGATTCCCTATGAACAGCCCTATCAGTTTATCCCTGTTTTGGCCCATGTTTTATGCTCTCCATTATAAGATTGAATGTTTTTTTATATGTTTCTCTATATTTTTTTAAAAATTTGTTCTTATCTAGCATATTTTCTTTTATTTCATTTATATCTTTAAGGTTGAATATGTCCTTTATTTTGTTATCAATCTTTTCCTGGTTCACATTTTTAAGCCTTACATATAGCATTATTGATATCATATTCCTTGTGAGATAGTATTTTTCATTTCCATTTAAGTCATCAAAATTATCTATTAAGGTTTTGCTTTTTAAAAGCCCTAAGTCTAATATTTTATAGTCTATTTTGCGTTTTATTTTGTAGATTATCCTTCTTTTTGAGATGCATCTGCTTAGCATAGTCTGGTACAAAGGATCTGTTGATAGTCCATCAATCAGTGTTTTGTTATTCAATAAAATTATGTGGGCCCTGATTCCTGTAGTTCCTTCAATAGAATTTTTTAAGGATGCTGCATCAATTTTTTTTCCGCTTATTATCAGTATGTCTATGTCCTTGAAGCTGAACCCTTTATCTAGGAAAGAGCCCGTAATTATCAGGTTGTCATACTTTTCAATTTTTTTGTCTAATTCTTTGAATGCATCGCTTGCTATTCTCAGCTTTACAGGTTCTATAGATTTGATACCATAAAAGTAGGGCTTTTCAATACTTTTTTGTGTTTCTAAGAGTCTTATCACTACATAGTCTCCAACTCTAAGGCCATCTCTTCTCTTGGGTATGTAAATTTGGTCCATCTTGCTCCCTTTGCTGACTTTCCCTATTAATTCCATATTACGTAAAAATACGTTCTTATATTTAAGGCTTTCGATGTGTAATCCCACAAAATATATAAGTTAATTGTTTTTCTTTATCACGATGAAAATCAATGGCAATCTTGTTGATGTTCATAACAGGCAGATTTTTCCTGCTGAGGTTGAGGTAGCCAAAGGCAAAATCAAAAAGATAACTCCTGTTGCCAAGTCTTTTGATGTTTTTATACTGCCCGGATTGGTTGATGCTCACATTCACATTGAGAGTTCTTTGCTTACCCCTAGCAGGTTTGCAGAGGCTGTTGCCCCTCACGGCACCGTTGCTGTCGTTTCAGATCCTCATGAGATTGCAAACGTTCTTGGCATTAAGGGTGTTGAGTTCATGATTGAAGATGCCAAGAAGGTTCCTTTGAAGATTTTTTTCACTGCCCCGAGCTGTGTTCCCGCAACCTCTTTTGAGACTTCTGGTGCTGTTCTTGATAGCAAAGCTGTTGCAAAGTTGTTGAGGAGGAAATCTGTGGTTGCTCTAGGTGAGGTAATGAACTTTCCCGGTGTTGTTAATAACGATGCAGAGGTTATGGCTAAGATCGAGGCTGCTAAGAGGTTAAAAAAACCTATCGATGGTCATTGTCCCCTGCTCTCTGGCGATGCTTTGAAGAAGTACATAGCTTCCGGCATCTCCACAGACCACGAGTGCACAAGCTTTGATGAGGCCAAGGAAAAAGCTGAGCTCGGTATGAGGATTATGATCAGGGAAGGCTCTTCTGCTAAGAACCTTGAGGACTTGCTTTCGATAGCTAAGAACGAGAAGTACACCTGTTTCCTTGTCTCTGATGATAAGCACCCCCGTGATTTATGTGAAGGTCATGTCAACCTGATGTTGAAAAAATTGGTTTCCCTCGGAGTTGAGCCTGTTCACGCTGTTTGCATGGCCACCTTGAATCCGGTCCAGCATTACAACCTTGATGTTGGCTTGCTCAGGATGGGTGACGATGCTGATTTTGTGATAGTTGATAGCTTGAAGGATTTTAACGTTCTTCAAACCTGGGTTAAAGGTGTTAAGGTTGCTGAGAACGGCAGCTCTTTGTTCGATTCTCCTCCTGTCGAGCCTGTTAACGTTTTTGATTTCATTGACAAGTTTGCTTCGGATTTCCGGTTGAAATCCCTAAAACCATTTCAGCGTGTAAAGGTTATTGGTGTTGTTGAGAATCAGATCTTTACAAAGGAATTGACAACAGAGCTTAACGTTAAGGACAACATCGTCCAGAATGATTTAAGCATCGATATTGCTAAGATAAGTGTTGTTGAGCGTTACGGTCACAACAGGATTTCTGTTGCTTTTGTTAAGGGCTTCTCCCTTTTTGACGGCGCAATCGCCTCTTCTGTCGCTCACGATTCCCATAACGTTGTTGTTGTAGGCACCAACGATAACGACATGGCTGTTGCCGCTAATTACCTCAAGAAGGTCGGTGGCGGTTTTGCTGTTGTTTATGAGGGCAAGGTTCTTGCTGATTTGAAGCTTCCAATCGCCGGTTTGATGTCCGATCAAACTGCTGGAAAGGTTGCTGAGAATCTTGATAAGATTAACAACGAGGCAAGGCTTATGGGTTGTAAATTAAAAGCGCCGTTCATGACACTTTCTTTCCTTACTTTGTTAGTGATCCCTAAGTTGAAGCTTAGCGATAGGGGTCTTTTTGACGGTGAGAAGTTCAATTTCACTAGTCTTTTTGTTGACTGATTCTTATGGGGCTGCTGGGATTTGAACCCAGATCGCAGCGTCCCGAACGCTGAATCATAAACCAAGTTAGACCACAGCCCCTTCCTTAATTTTTATTATTTGTGTTTTATTTAAACTTTTATGTTCAGTAATTCTTGAAGAATTCGAATGTTTCTTTCATTCCACTTTCAAAGTCATATTTCGGCGCCCACCCCAAGAGTCTTTTTGTTTTTGTTATGTCCGCCAAGGTATCCTTTGGTTCTATTACTGCTGGTCCATGTATCGGTTGTATGTTTTTCTTTGATATTTTTAGAATCATTTCAGTTACTTTGTTTACTGAGAATCTTTTTCCCGTGCCTATGTTTACTGCCTCTCCAAATGCTTCTTTGTTTTTTGTTTTTGCTGCCATAATGTTTGCGTTCACAACATCTGCCACGTAGATAAAGTCCCTTGTTTGCTCTCCATCGCCGTTTATTGTTGGTCTTTCGTTTTTGTTGACTAGGTGTATGAACCTCGGGATTAGGCATGCGTATCCTCCTGAAGGGTCCTGTCTCGGCCCAACTATGTTGAAGCCACGCAAGCTTACTGTTTCCAGTCCATAAAGTCTGTAATACAAATTACAATAGAGCTCTCCTACAAGTTTGTGTAAGGCATAGGGTGACATCGGGTTTGGTTTCATGTCTTCTGTGTAGGGCATCTTTTCCTGGTCTCCGTAAACTGATGAGCTTGACATGAAAACGAATCTTTTTACCTTATTTTTTCTGCTAAGTTCAAGAAGGTTTGCTGTTCCTTCAACATTTGTCTTGTGTGCTTCGTCAGGGTGGTCTATTGAGTACTGCACCCTTGGCAGTGCTGCCAGATGGAAAACAACATCAACATCCTTGAAAAGTTCATTTAAATCTTCACAAATATCTCTTTTGCATATCTTTACTTTTTTGTTTTTTCTCAGTTCTTTGATGTTTTCTTCTTTTCCGTATGAGAAATTGTCTACTATTATAACTTCATATCCTTCTTTCAAGGCTCCTTCAGCTACGTGGCTTCCTATGAATCCTGCCCCTCCAGTTACTATTGCTTTCATAACTTTTTTTGATTTTTGGCTCTTAATAAACCTAACTGTTTGCTCCTAAATTATTTTTTGACCAATAACTTTTTAAGTGAGTTATTTATTACTTAGCACGGGGTGTTCTCAGGAGTTAAAGTGTTAGTAAAAATACGTAACGTAACAATCGGTAAAAAGAACGAGTTACCATTTGATTTGGACCATCTTGTTAATATAGGGAGGTATGAAATGAATGGACAGGGGGAATTTCGTGGAAAAGGTTTTGGTAAAGAGGCTAAGGATAACGCTCTAAAATATATTGCCAAGTTTGCAGAGCATAAGGATTCTACCGTTGCTGTCCTAGATCATGAGAGATGGACTAAGAAATTTTATGTAGCCAAAGTTTCTTTCTATGAGAACTTGACTGATTCAATCGTTAGGGAAAAACTAGAGTCTGAGTATTCATGATAATTTTTCTGTACTTCTTATCTGTAGTAAAACCTAAAATCTTATATATTTTTTGGCATACCATCAGCGAATAGGGGTGTTCTATAAAAACTTGGAGGGAGTAAAATGAATTTGACTTACATAACATCAGGGGATTTACCAAGCACAAAAAGGCTTGACTGTTTTGAGAATGCTAGAATAGTCCAGGTTGAGCCTTCTGAATTGCATAAAAAAGTTGGCTCTACTGAAGCATTGATGCGCGAAAAAGGAAGCTACCCTTTTGATGTTAATGATTTTGTTCTTTGCACGCCAGATTTAGAAGAGTTTGGTGAAGTGATAGGAAGGAACCGGTTGAATTTAGGGGTGGCAAACTCAAGGGGTGATGATATTAAGATAGATAAGTGGTGGGTGGTTAGCCCTATCATTAAGTTTGGTGATACTCCTATAAAGTTGATTAATGCATCCAAACTGCCTTTTTATAAAAAAAATCAAAAGGTTCTTTTTGTTGCACCTCACTTTGAGGAGGAGACAGCTATTTACCTTGCTTATCTTCATAAAAAAGCAGGCGATGACATCCACATAGCTTTTGTTACTGATATACCCAAGCAAGAGTATGTCCAAAAAAGTCATGAGGTCTACAAAGAGATAATTGGTTTAACAAATGAAGAATATTCTTTTATGGGGATAAAAGATAGGGATGTTCCAGACAGTCCTCAAATACTTCAAACATCACTCGAAAATAAGATACAGGAATTCCAGCCTGATACAGTTATCATGCCTCCGAGGGGGAGCAACTTTGATCATAACGCAGTCTTCGGATTTTCTTGGCCCCTCATCAGGAAATATGATTTAGATTTGTTATTAGGTGAGGTTGTCCAGGACACAAGACTTATGCCTACTATATGGCCTGTGCTTGACTGGAGTAATGTTGAACGTCTCACCGACGCTTATGCAGACGGATTTTTTGGTGGTGCACAGTACAAGCCTATGGTAAGGAATCTCTTCAAGAAACTGCCGGAAGCGCTGAACAGGTATGTTGCAGACTTGAAGGTGAACAAAGGATTCTTGCAGGATGTTGGTGTGTTTGGTCTTCAGCCAGTAATCCTTGAAAAAGGTTACAGGATCCCTCATGACACAACAATTTTTACCAAGTGATAC
Organism: Candidatus Woesearchaeota archaeon; assembly: GCA_964428965.1. GTDB lineage: Archaea > Nanobdellota > Nanobdellia > SCGC-AAA011-G17 > VGLX01 > JAWABC01. The sequence continues at coordinate 10,089 of CAYSAF010000007.1, read as the reverse complement.
ATACTCTCCCAACTGTTGGTTTAGCCAAGATTAAAAATCTAGGATCCAATAAGGAGTCACAATAAAAATTATGGCGTTATCTGATGACTTACACCTTCTAGAAAAGGACTGCAGACTTCAGCACGACACACCTATCTTCCCAACCGATTAACTTTCTATTTTTAAATATTTTCGTTCTTGAATGGTTATAAATTAAACATAGAATAATTAAATACACAATTTTTATTTGTGTTTATAGTCGGTGGTGACATCTAAAGATTTATAATTTTTTACGGTATTAATCTCCCAAATACTAAAGAGGGGGTAATTATTGTGAGGGTTAAAAACGTAGTTCTTGCTGTCGGCGCACATCCAGATGACATTGAGATGGGTTGTGGTGGTGCGCTCGCAAAACACCTTGAGGTTGGCGATGAAGTTTATTGCTTGGTTTTGACCAACGGAGAAAGGGGAAATCATTCGCTTGGAAGGGAAGAGTGTTTGGTTTCTTCAAAATTGCTCGGATTAAAAGATATTTTTTTCGGTGGCTTTACTGACGGTTTCTTAACTGATGACTTTGAAACAGTTAACCTTATCGAAGGTTTCATTAACAAGCTCGGTGTTAATAGGGTTTACACCCACTCCCCCCACGACAGGCATCAAGACCATAGGAACTGCAGCAGGGCAGTCTCTTCTGCTGCAAGAAAAATTACTGAGATATTATTCTTTCAGGGTCCCTCAACTACAACCTTTGAGCCCCATTATTTTATCCAGCTGTCAGATGGTCATTTTGAGAAAAAGATTTCTTCTGTCAGATGTTATAAGTCCCAGATAGGTAAGGGTGTGGTTGATCCCAGGTGGCTGACAAACCTTGCAGAGTTGAATGGTGCTATGTGTAATGAAAAATATGCAGAGGCTTTTGCAGTAAACCACATCATTAGGGGTAAAAACGATGTCTGATAGGATTATGGCTGCTCATCAGCCTAACTTCATTCCCTACCTCGGTTTTTTTGATAAGTTAAATCAGTCTGATGTTTTTATAATCAGGGATGAGGTTCTTTTCGTTGAGAAAGATTACCATCACAGGAATAGGATAAGGATTAACAGCGTAGATAACATTAACAATCCGCAATTTAAATGGATAAAGGTGCCTGTTAACCCTATTAATGACTACATAAAACACGTATCCATCAATAAAGATTTTAGGTATAAGGACAGGCGTTGGAGGGATCAGATTCTTCATGACATCCGAGTTAACTACGATAAGGCTCCTTTTTTTGATAGGTTCTTTCCGAAGTTCGAGGAGATATTCCTTGATCACGATGAAAAGTTAATCCATCTTAATATGGACATAATTAACCTATTGAAAAATGCTTTTGGAATAAAAACAAGGGTTGTTATGGCGTCTGACTTTGGTCTTAAGCCGGAATACTATGACAAGTCTGATGCTGCGGAAGACTTGGTTAATCTTTGCAAGGCTGTCAACGCAAACGTTTATCTTTCAGGAGAAGGAGGTAAGGTTTACCTAAACCTGGAACCTTTTGAGAGGGAGGGTATTGAGGTTAGGTTTCAGGATTACAATCACCCCGTTTACAAGCAGCGCTTCCCGGGCTTTGTTCCCAACATGGGTGCTGTTGATGCTCTTTTTTGTGTTGGTAGTATGCCAGCTCTAAAATCTGAGGTTGTTGTTGAAAGTAACATAATCCCAACACCCTAAAGGGAGGGGATTTTAGCCTTATGCTCATCCAAGATTCCGACGCTGTCAGCTTTGGAATCATCACACAAGCTGTGAGGCATTGTTACGGATGCCGAAACACCATCAAGTATATTGTAGTGTTTAGCCAGATTAAAACTGGCGTTAAGATCAGCATTTAAGGAATAACCACAATGCGAACAATGGAAAAAACCTTTGGAACGAGAACCAAACATTCCACAACGGGAGCAGATTTGGCTGGTATGGTGGGGATTAACCCTTATTATTCTGATTCCCTTCTGCAAAGCTTTATATTCGATAAAACTTTGCAGTTGTCTGAAGTTCCAGCTGTTAAGCCAGAAGTTAAACCTCTTTCCCCTTCGTTGTTTTCTTATTCCTTTGATGTTTTCCATCACGATAGTTCCAGCATCGCAGTTGTTAACGATTGCTTTGCTGATGTTGTGGTTTGCCCAAGCTTTGAAACGTCTTTCCCTTCCAGAAATCTTTTTGAGAAGCTTCTGACTGGAACGAGTGCCTTTGGCTTGAAGCTTTGCCCTCAAACGCTTAAACTTAATCATTTTGCTCTTGATTTTCTTGCCGCTGAAGAATTGTCGTTGACTTGTTACAGCAACGTGGTTTATTCCGACATCAACACCAACTTGAAGTCCGTTAGAAATCTTGTTGATATTGATGTCTCTGGAAAACGTGATATGCAAGAACATTCTATTTTTGTTAATGGTGAGAAGGGCGGTTTGTGGACTCCAATCAAGATACTTCCAATAGCATTCTGGAACTTCAATAGGAACATCAACCCTCCCTTTGATAGTTGTAAGCCTGACTTTATCAAAGCTAAAGGTGAATGTTCTCTTGTCAAAAGCCAAAGACATACATTCCTTAAAGGTGGGTTTAGAACCTTTGTTAGTCCTGACAGATTTGAGGGTTTGGGAAGCAACACGATTAGCATTTATAACAAACTGAGAAGGCAAGTTAAACTTCTCTCTAGCCTCGTAATAACAGAGATGATGAAGCTCATATCTGTTATAAACACCAGAATTAAATCCCTTGTCAGCGATGTAAGAAACAACTTTAGAATATTGTTTCATAGTATCAAGAAGCAACATATTCATAGAGATTTTAAGCTTGATGGTTACAACCGACTTCATACCCTTTTAGAAGGGAAACAAGTATTTAATCTTATCGGAGGTGAAAAGGGGCAATTCCTCCCAACACTGAAGTGTCGGGTATCCTTGCCACAAATTTTATGAACTTATACATTGAGACTGGAAAGATTACAGAGGAGAATTTGAAGGAGATAATACCTGAGTTGTTCCGACTTGAGAGTAACTGGGTTACGATTGGTGATACTGCATGGTCTGCTGAAAACTTTGGTAGGGATCTACCTGGTAAGTGGGAGATGAGCAAGTATGCTGTTGTTGATGGAAAGATTGTTGGTTATTTCATAGGCTCTGTTGATGGTGAGGTTGGTAAGTTGAATAAGATACTTACGGACAAATCCGTGAGGGGGATGGGTATTGGTGACAGGTTATGGTTTGAGTTTTTGGATTGCTGCAGAAAGAGAAATCTTAAGGCAGCTGAGTTTAAGGTGCTTAGAGATAATTATCATGCTATCTCTTTCTATAAGAAGCATGGCTGTTTGTTTAACGGTGAAGAAGTTTTTGGGGATGATGGGAAGATGCGCTACGTTGTCAAATACCCCTTTTATTTGAAGAGGGGAATACCCCACTCAAACCCCACTGTAACCCCTGAAGATGCGGATGCGGTTGCTAGGGCAATAAGCAAGGGGGATATAACCACCGGTAATGTGGTAAAAGAGTTTGAATCAGTTTTTTCTAAATACATAGGTAAAAATTTTGGGGTTGCTACAAGCAGCGGCTCTGCTGCCTTGCATCTTGCATTGAGGTCCCTCGGCATTGGTGGGGGCGATGAGGTTATATTGCCTTCTTTTGTTTGCGGTTCTGTTTTGAATGCCGTCATGTACTGCAGGGCTCTGCCCGTACTTGCTGACATAAACCAAGATGACTACAACATTTCTTATGAGGATGTAAAAGATAAAGTGGGTGATAAAACGAAAGCTGTAATCCTGCCTCACATGTTCGGCAAACCCTTAAAGGATTTAGATTTGTTTCTCGATTTAGGTGTGCCAATCGTTGAGGATTGCGCCCTTGCTCTAGGCTCCGAGTACAAGGGGAGGAAGGTTGGCAGTTTTGGTGATGTCTCTGTGTTCTCTTTTTATGCTACAAAAATGATGTCTACTGGTTTTGGGGGGATGGTGGTTACCGATAATGCTCCTGTTATTGAAGAGTTGGGGTCGCTTGTTAAGTATGATGAGAGGGATGTGTGGGGTGAAAGTTATAACTACAGGATGTCTGACCTGCAAGCAGCTTTGGGGCTTAGTCAGCTGAGGAGGCTTGACGCCTTTATAGAGAAGAGGATAGGTATTGCACGTAAATACTCCAATTTTTTTGAGGGTGCTAAAGTAGACTTCTCTTTTCCATCTTGTGGTGATAATAATATTTTTTTTAGGTATATAATAAAGCACCCTAAAAGGGATTCTTTTATTGAAAAAACCACTAAGAGGGGTGTTGTTGTCAGAAAGCCTGTTTTCAAACCCTTGCATGCATACCTTAACCTGTCTGATGCTGATTTTCCAAATACATCTTGTGCTTATGAGAGCGCCGTATCTATACCCATATACCCTAACCTAACCGATGAGGATGTTGAAAACATAGCGGGCATTGTGATAAACTGGAGGCATGAGCAATAGTCTGGAAAAGGGGGTGTTTATGAAAAAAAAGAATATTTTACTATTTTTGTTTTTGATATTTGTGTCTGCAACGTTTGTTAGCGCTGCTGATTGTTTGAGCGAAGCTACGGTGAGCGTTCATTTCAACAAGGCTTTCAATTCCGGGAGCGGTAACCTCTATAAGAGGATTTTTGTAGGCTCAACAGCGGTTGAATTTAAGGAAGATGAGAAAATTTCTCTTTCAAAGAACGGTAAGTTCATCACAGATCCGAATCTGGTTGAGAATGTCCCAGGCATTTCTTTGCAAAGGGTTGATGGAGGGGTAAGACTCCTTCTCTTCGGAGGCAGTTACTCGGCTAAGGAGATTCTAGCTGCTGAAATTATTTTTGAGAATGCAAAGATAATTAATTTCAACAACGATTGGAGTAGGGCTTCTACATATCCCTATATGTCTAACAATCTTGAGCAGCAGGGTGACGGCAAGTACAAGTTAACTAATATCAATCAGGATGAAGTTTTTCCTAATATAGGTACTAATAACGCTTCTTGGTACAGCACTGTTGGCCGTGACAACGACGGCTTCTTCTTATACATAAAGTGTGAAAAGTCTTTGGTTACTTGTAGTAAAGATTCTGATTGCGGAGCTGACGGCTATGTTTCCAACCCTTTATGCTTAGGCAACAACATAACTAGGATTTATCAGTCGTTCAAGTGCAACAACCCTGGAACGATTCAATCCACCTGTTCAGTTTCCAACTCCACCGTTGTTGTTGAGGAATGCTCTTACAAATGCTCTAATGACAAGTGTGTTCAGCCTTCTTGCGGTAACAATGTTTTAGATACTGGTGAAGAATGTGATGACGGCAACACAATCAGCGGTGACGGCTGCTCTGCTGGATGCAAGAAGGAGGGTGATTACATATATGTTGTGCCTTACGTCGGTGATATTGACGGTGCAGTCTCTGATGACTGGTTCTTTTTCTATGGCAAGATTGCTGGTTTCTATGAAACGAATAAAATTCAGGGAGGTTTCAGCTTTTACCCAGCCACAATACAGGAGGGTAATGCAGAATTTTCAACTGCTTTCAAGAAGATGTATCTGAGTGAATACATCGAGCTGATTCAGAAGGGTTATGACGGCAGCGACATAGAAATGAAGATGGACCAGTTGTCTTATGAGGAGCAGAAAGAGATAATCAAGAAGGGAATTGATACCTACAAGGCTAAAATGAAGATTCTTCTCGGAATTGATGATACCAAACCATTAATCACTTATGACCAGATAGGTGCCAGGTTCACAGAAGATACTAAGAAGGCTCTTGAAGAACTTGGGTTTAAATTTTACTTCGATGTTTATGTTGGCGACGGCTTGAATGCTGTTTATCCGACTGAAAGCTTTGATGTTATACAGTATGGTGTAAGCTTTACCCAGAATGGTGATGCGGGAAAGGAAACAAAATTCAAAACACCTGACGACATAATTAAGGAGATTAAGGGTTTTAGCCGTGTTGACGTACCTATCACAAAGATTGGCGGTCATCTTGTCATCCCCTTGTTTGTTCACCAGCAGGACTTTGAGAGTAATAACGGTGGAACTGGTTTGGATAATGCTAAGTGGGATGTTTACACAACCACTCTTTTGACTCTCAAGGCCGATCCTAATATTAGGTTGGTTAACCCTAAACAAGTTTATGAATTGGGGCATGGTCCCTTGCCACCTGACCCCAAACCGCCAGAGCAGAACGAATCAGGCAGTTGTCAGTTTGCTAAGTCTGCTTCTGCAACTTCTGAGAGTAATCCCAACTCCTTAGCTGTGTATGCTACTGGCAAGCCTGATGCTTCAAGTTCTGGTGAATGTTCTAAGTGGAGCGGCAAAGGTTACACCTGGGCTCCCTCAAACTGGAATATCAAGGCTTCTCTTACCTTGACTTATGAGACTCCTGTTTATGTTAGTAATCTAACTGTGTTTGGTGACTATGATGTGTGTTGGAGTAGGATAAGGATTAAGGACAGCAAGACTGGTGGTGAGAAGGTTATACTGGATAAGGACGATGAAACCTGTGTTTTCAAGAAAGAGTTGGATAATTCTTTCCTTGCTGACACGGTGATTCTTGAGACCTGTGGTTGGGGTTGGTCTGCTACCGACGCTGTTGAGCTCTGTGGAATCGGCAATAAAACAGTCGAGCCTCCTGAACCTCCAGAGCCCCCCCAGCAAGTTGCAAATGTTACTGTGTGCACTTGGAAGGATTGTAAGAAGGGTGCTGTTTCAGTTTCAGTAGACGATTACTACACCTCTTGTGCATCTGAATTGGAAGCCCAAGGTTACAGAGGTACTTATTATCTGACAGATACAACTCTGTACACCCCTGCTAGGTGGAAAGAATTCAACGATTTGTTCAACAAGGGTCACGAACTTGGTACTCATATGAGTGAGCACTGGTGTATAGAGATTTCCGATACAAAGTACATTAAAAGCATTGATGATAACATTAAGCAAATAACTCAGAACACCGATGCTAAGAAGGAAGACATAGTTACTTATGCCTATCCTTGCGGCTTTGTTGTTGAAAAGTACAAGGATATCTTGAAGAAGAATTGGAATTTCCTGGCTGCTCGTGGTTATTATCACAACGAGCTCGAGGATGCGACACCTAAAGACTTTTTTGACTTGAAGAGTTACAACAGTCACGACTATCCCGGAGGTAATTTTGAGCCTCCCAGTTATTTTGGAGTTGTTGACTCGGCTGAGAAGAACATTCAGTGGTTCAATCTCGTTCTGCATAACGAGTGCACAGACGACGGAGTAATCTCTTCCCTGCCTTCGAAGAACGTTTGGGTTGACACGATTGGCAACGTTGTTCGTTACATAATCTTGAGGGATGCTGCGGTGATCTCTGATTACAGCGAGGTGGGTAATGAGATAAAGTTTAAAGTGAAGGTTGATGACGCTATGAACTCAGCACATTACAGTCAGAGTCTCACCTTGCAGGTTCCTGTTGGATTGAACAAGGTTAGCAAGGTTGAGGTGGGTAATAAGGAAGTGGGCTACAGATTCTTTGAGTCTTCAAATATGAATTACGTTGTGTTTGAAGTAGATTTTCCGATTAACAAGAACGTGATGGTGACTAAGACCTGATGAAAAAGAAAGCTTTGTTTTTTATTTTTTTTGTTTTGTTTTTGTTAATTTTTGTTATGGCTTTCTTGTCAAAAAAGGAGAGCAAGAGCAAAATAACTTTGGAGAAAGGTAACGGAGCAGTTATTAACATCTGGATAGATGACTTTTCTCGTTTGGACGTGTTAAGAAATCATAAGGTGAAGTATCTTTTTGTAGATGTGGGAAATATGGATGACTATGGCAAGATTACAACCCCCGAAACTGAGATAAAAAACTTCCTTGATTTCATGAACAAGTATGAGAAAGAGAAGAATTACGATTTTATTCTCCTCCCTTACAGCGAGGTCATTGCTTCTGATTACAACATAGCTTCTGAAAGTTTCAAGGGAAATTTTGTTAACGACTATGTTAGGTTTGCCGGTATGGGTTTTGACGGCTTGCTTGTTGACATCGAGGGCATGCCTTCAGAAGTTAGGGGCGATTATCTTGATTTGCTAGCTAGATTGAGGAAACGCTTACCACCTAACTCAGTAATCTCTGTCTACGCTGGTTCTTTATCAGATTCTCCTAACGAGTGGGAGTGGGGCTCTTCTTTTTACAGGCAGGTCTCTTATCGTGTTGATTTGATTTCTGCAACTGGTTATGATACAGATTTAACAAATCCCGATGAGTACAAGGGTTACATCAAGGAACAAGTTAGCAAAATCACTTCTGGAAATTTTAACACTAAGTTCTTGTTTGCTGTTCCAACCCACAAACCCTATCCAGAGACCGTTGAAAATGCTCTTTCTGCATACACTTCTGAAATAAGAAACCATCCGGAAAATAATTTTTTAGGGGTTGTTGTTTTTGCTGAGTGGACAGCTGACAAGCAAGAATGGGATGTTTTTGAAAAATATATTAAGGATAACAAAAATCATTAAATAGCCTTGTTATTACCGAAGCAGCATGAAAGGTCCTTTTTCGATTTGGGGGTTTTTCGGTTTGACCCTCTCTATAGATGTCATCACTCTTGCCGTTGACAGGCTGAAAGGCAAAAAAGTTAGAAGGATTAATCCTTACAAGCCTGTTAGAGATGTTTCTGTTATCATTCCTGCCCATAAGGAAGGCAAGAATGTGGAAAAAACGATTCGTGCTTTGTATAACGAGAGCTATCCCTTAAAGAGCATCATCGTTGTTTCTGATGCTAAGTCTCCAGAGACGAGGGAGGTTGTTGAGGCCCTCCTTGACGATTATGATAACCTCTACTACGTGGAGAGCCCCTTTGTTTCTAAGTCCAGGAAGATAAATTATGTTGTTAAGGCCATGGATGATAAGCTTGGCGAGTTTGTTTACGTTCGTGACGCTAGGGTTACCAGCAACGTTGATTGCATCGAGAGGATGGTTTCTTATTTTTCCGATGACAAAGTTGCCGCGGTTACCTCTTACGGCCGTTTGAGCATCCCTAGGAATTTCTGGTCGAGGGCTTATTACTACGGTAAGTCTTGGATTAACGAGGTTGGAAGGTTCAGGAAGAGTGCTCAGGAGAAGCGTGATGCCTTGTTTGTTGTTTGCGGTGCCTCTACCATGTACAGGACTTATGTCCTTAGGCAGCTTCCCATCCCGCACGGAACTAAAACTGAGGACACCCATTACACCTGGAAGCTTCAGACTGCTGGCTACAGGATAAGGGTTGCTGATGACGCTGTTGTTTCAGCTCCGGAGATTGATGGTAGGGGTTTAAATGGTTTGAAGGGCCAGCTGAGGCAGGCCTACCGTTGGAGTTCCGGTACCATGCAGTGCTTTTACAAGGAGGGTCATAACATCCCAAACAATAAGAGGTTGTTTTTCTCTACAATCCTTCCTGGTTTTTTGGAGTCGATAACCTACTCCATTCCACTTGTAACTCTGCCACTGATCTTGTGGTGGCTCCCTGTTTACGGTTGGGGTTTCCTGATAGGCGATACTGTCTTCTCTCTGCTCGGGACTCTTGTTTTCATACGTAAAAAGTTTTTCAAAACATTATTGCATTACCCGCAGGTTTTTTTCTTCAAGTATCTCAACGCTTTAGTTTTCCTTTATGCCGTTGTCAGGGTTACTGCTGACGCTATAAATGGTAAAACTAGGGATTGGCATAACGAGTGGGTGCCCCTGCAGACGGATTATGTGCGGGCTAAATAATTCCTGAGTTATTTAAAAAATAAATAAAAGAAAAAGTTTTGATGTTTTCTGCTATACTAGAAGTGATTAGAATTTCTTCTTTTTAGCATAACATTCTTTGCAGTAAACTGGCTTGCCTTCTTTTGGTTGGAAAGGAACTTCGCATTCCTGTCCGCATTCAGAGCAAGTTGCTTTATGCATCTCACGGGGTCCAAAATCCCTTCTGAAACCGCCGCCTCTGTTGAATCTTTCCATTTTTCTCTTCCTCCGTATTAACATAAAAGAAAACCTTCCAGCTTCTCTTATGCTTACCCAAATGAGTTAGAATAACCCTTTAAAAAGCTTACTGTTTTATCTTGCGGACTGAAAAAAGGTGTTTATTCAAAAGTTCCTGTCTCTGAC
>CAYSAF010000006.1:0-38254 GCA_964428965.1 Candidatus Woesearchaeota archaeon | reverse complement strand
AGCTTATGCATAACACCACCAGTCAAAGACTGGTAAGGAATTACGGAATTAAAAATCAAAAAGTTTTTAAGCATCTCTCTTTTTGCTGTTCTGTTATGAAGGCTTTTAGGTCTATTGTTGTTTCTGTTCTGCTCATAGCTACCGCTCAGTTGTTGATGAAGAAGGGGGTTTCTGGTTTGACCATCAATCTGTCGAGTATTAGCGCTTTGATTTTCAATCCCTACCTTATCATAGGTCTTGTTTCGTTATTCATCGGTACTATTATCTACCTAAGTGCTTTGTCTAAGGCTGATCTTAGCTATGCTTACCCCATTTTGAGTTTGGGTTATATCTTTGTTGCTCTTGCTTCGATGTTTTTTTTGGGTGAACACCTAAGCTTTGTCAGGTGGGCTGGTATAGTGACTATTTGTGTTGGAGTGTTTTTGATGTCTAGGAGTTGAAGATGAAGATTTACATAGTTGCAATGTTTTTTTCCCTCCTTCTCTCTGTTGTAGGCCAGCTGTTACTGAAGAAGGGTATGAACAGGGTTGGCCACGTTAGTTTGCTCAACACAGGTATGTTAAAGACCGTTTTCAGGATGCTTACCAATTTTTATGTTATCGTTGGTGGTGTTGTTTTTGTTGCAAGCCTTGCTTTGTGGCTTGTTGTTTTGTCCAAGCTTGACATAAGTTATGCCTACCCTATCGTGGGCATAAATTACGTTGCCATCGCCCTTTCTTCTAAGATTTTTTTCAAGGAGAAGGTCTCTTTGTACCGCTGGGTGAGCATTTTCGTTATTTGTGTTGGTGTGGTTTTAGTATCCATAAGTTAGGGCAAAAGTTTTTAAATTAAGTTACGTTGTTTTTTTGTATGGTGCTTGAATCGTTGATTACTCCGAGGTTGGCTGAGAGAAGGCCTTGGGAACTCTTCTTCATCGGCATTTTCTATTCTACCATCGGTATGTTTCTTAGCTTGTGGATCTTTCAGGAGCAGGCAAGTTTAGTTATGGTTTTTCTCACGGTTCTTGCTTGTGTTCCCTTGATGTATAACACGATGAGGCTTGAGGAGAAGAAAGAGGATGTTAACGATTCTGCCATTGAAGAGTTTAGGGAGCACTGGAGGGCTCTCTCCTTCTTTGTGGCTCTTTTTTTTGGCTTTATCATTTCTTTTGCTTTGTGGTATGTTTTTCTTCCCCCCCACTTGGTTGAGTCTCTTTTCTCAAGTCAGTCCACAACTATCAATGCCATTAATGCTAAGATCCACAGCACACCCACCGGCGATACCATTACAGCTTTCATCGCTAACGGTGCAGTCTTTGCCAAGATTTTCACCAACAACGTTAAGGTTCTTTTCTTCTGTGTTTTCTTTTCTTTTTTCTACGGTGCAGGTGCTATTTTCATATTGACATGGAACGCTTCTGTTATTTCCACCGCAATTGGCAACTTCATTCGCGAAAACCTGTCCTCTGCTTTGGGTTGGGGTTATTTTGCTGTTATATCCATAGGCTTTATGCGTTACATGACCCACGGCATTTTTGAGATCCTTGCCTATTTCATGGGCGGCTTGGCCGGAGGCATCATCTCTGTTGCTGTTATCCGTCATGAGCTGTTCAGCAAGAAGTTTAGGCGTATAGTTTTTGACTCTTTCGACCTGGTGGTTCTTGCCCTCGTTACCCTTTTCGTGGCTGCCCTTGTAGAAGTTTATATAACCCCACTTCTTTTCTAGTTCCATAAATTTTATAAAGCGCTGTTTTTTTTCTCTGTTTATGAAGGTCAAACTGCCTAGGGAGAAAGGAGCTTCTTTTTTTAGGAGTAAGAGGTTCTTGACTCTTTTGATTGGCCTTTTCATAATCCTGATCATGGTTATGAGCGTTATGGACTTGTGGCAGGGTTCTGAAGACACTTACAAATACCACAATATAGAGTTCACGAGAGGCGACTATAGTTGGTCTGCTTATATAAACAACGTGTTGGTTGGGCTTCCTTACAGCCCTGCAGAGCTTGAGAACGTTACAGATGTTGACTTTTCTTCTTTCAATTCCTTGGAGAAGATCTACCTGTCAACTGACAATCCTTTGGCTAATTACAAGGCTATGGACTATTTCAGGAAGCGTATTGCCCTGAATCCGAAAGTTGTTATTGCTTGCATCCCAGAAGCTGCTAACTTTACAGAGTGTGGGCAGCTTCCCTTGAAGGGCTGTTCCGATGCCGATAACTATGTTGGCGTTATTGTTTTTAATAGGTCTGATGAGTTTAACACCTCTTTTGTTTCACCTACTTGTATGGTTGTTGAGGGCAACAGCGATACCCTTATGAGGGTTTTTGATAGGTACATGCTTAAGACGCTAGGTGTTTAAATGGACGAGAAAAAAGTAAAAATCATTATTTACGGTATGATAATTTTGCTAGGTGCCTTTGTCTTTTTTCTTTTCTTCAACCAGAAAGTTTCTCCAGGAACTGTTAAGTATTTTAACGGTTACGATACTTTTGAGGTTGAACAGATTGACAGTCAGCACGGTCCTACTTACAAAATCAAGATTTTTGTGAACACTAACAAGGACCCTTTTTATATTTACACGAGGTTTAGTCCTGAGCAGGCTGAGAAGTTTAATTTCGAGTTAAACATAACCTCTAAGGTTTTGGGTAAGAATGAATATTTTGTTACCCTTGATCCTTACCAGAATCTTACCGGCGAGACAACTATTGCTGCTCTAGAGATCGATAAGTTTATTGATAACAGGTACTTGTTTAACAAGCCTGTCAACAGCGCTTTCACCGAGCCTTATCAGAATTACACCGTTAAGACTTGCGCTGACGCAACCAACGAAACTTCCATAATACTGCTAACCCTTGGTCCTGAGACCAAGGCTTACTCAGATGGTGATTGCATTATCCTCCAAGGCATTACACAATCCGACATCGTCGGCCTGGCTGACGGCTTGGTTCTCAGGATGCTTGGCATCATTAGATAAAGTTTTATAAATCTTTTTTCCCTGTTATTTTTATGCCTTGCAAGAATTGTTTGAAGAAAGCTGTGATTACCCTACCTAATTCTAATATTAAGTTGTGTAGCAACTGTTTTGTAAAGTATTTCGAGAAGAAAACTTTCAAGACCCTAGCCAAGTACGCAATGATAAAGGAAGGCGACCGTATTGCCGTGGCTGTTTCCGGCGGCAAGGATTCTTTCTCTCTTTTGTATTTGCTGAATAAGTTTGCTGAGAAGCACCGTAAGCTGGGTGTTGTGGTTGTTTCGATAGATGAGGGCATCAAGGGCTATAGAAATCTTTCTAATGTTGAGAGATACTGCAAAGAAAATAGCATAGAATACCACGCTTTTTCTTTCAAGGAGGAATTTGGTTTGACTCTTGATAAGATGACTAAGAAGGTTAAGATGAATCCCTGCAGCATCTGCGGTATTTTAAGGAGGTTCATGCTTAATTCTAAAGCTAGAGAACTTAAGCTTACTAAGCTTGCTACAGGCCATAATCTTGATGACGAGGCCCAGTCCATTCTTATGAATCAGTTTCGTGGTAATCTTGAGCGCTCCGCTAGATTGGGTCCTGTTACTGGCATTCTTTCTGATAAGAGGTTTGTTCGCCGCATAAAACCATTTTATTTGTTGACTGAAAAAGAGGTTGCTACTTACTCTTTCCTGAAAAAATTTCCAGTCCCTTATAACGAGTGCCCTTATTCTGTTTCTTCTTATCGTGCTGATGTCCGTGACATGCTTAACGAATTTACGAAAAAGCATCCTCAGACTAAGAATGCCATTGTCAATTCTTTTCTTGAAGTTCTTCCTATTTTGAAGAAGCGTTATTCTGAAAGCAAGATTAAGACTTGCAAAGTTTGTGGTGAGCCTACTTCTGGTGATGTTTGTACTGTTTGTAAGCTTCTTGAGAGTTTGAATGTTAAAAAATAGAACAATAAAACTTATAAACATCTTTACTTCCCACGGAAGTCATGAAAAAACTTTCTTATTCACCGGATGTATATTTTAGGATAGTTAAAGCAGGGGCAAGTGGTAAATTGAGAGTTGATTTGTATAAAGCGTTAGATGGTGATTATATGCAACCCCACCATGTGATGAAAGACGGGTTTTTCTTTCTAAGGGAACTTGAAGGATTAAAAAAGAAGGATAAATTGGAAGAAGAAAAACTTTTGAATCAACCAATTTCAGCATTGATCAAAAAAATCAATGAGATAACAAAAAATAGAAGGTAACTATAATTTCTTATATTTTAGAAGCAAAGAGTTGCTCACAACGCTCACAGAGCTCATTGCCATCGCTCCTCCTGCTATTATCGGGCTTAGCAGCCATCCAGTAAAAGGATATAAAACTCCTGCTGCTATCGGTATTCCTAAAACATTGTAAAAAAGTGCCCAGAACATGTTCTGCCTTATTTTCTTCATAGTAAATCTGCTTAATCTTATTGCCTTTACAACATCATTCAACTCATTCTTCATCAAAACAATGTTTCCTGTCTCAAGTGCAACATCCGTTCCAGATCCCATCGCTATTCCTATGTCTGCCTGTGCTATTGCAGGTGCGTCATTTATTCCGTCACCGACCATTGCCACTTTCTTGTTTTTCTGCTGCAGCATTCTCACGTAGTTTGCTTTGTCTTCTGGCATGACCTCAGCAAACACTTTTGTTATGCCCGCTTTCCTTGCTATCGCGTTTGCTGTTCTTTTGTTGTCTCCTGTTATCATATAGAGGTCTATTTTCATTTTTTTGAGTTTTGCTATTGCTGTTGGCGCTTCTTTTTTTATCGTGTCAGCTACCGCTATTATTCCTATTGCTTTTTTGTCAACAGCCAGTATCATTACCGTCTTTCCTTCCTCTTCCATCCTGCTTACCGAATTCTCGTTTATGCTTACCTTGTTCTCTTTCATCAGCTTTACATTTCCAAAAAATATTTTTTTCTTTCCCAGCTGTCCTGTTATTCCCTTGCCTGGTATTGCCTTGAACTCTGTTACTTTCTCGAATTTCACGTTCTCGTGTTTTCCTCTCCCGACTATCGCATCAGCCAACGGATGTTCAGAATTTTTTTCTATGCTTGCTGCTATTGTTAGAACCTCTTTTTCGCTCATCTTTCCTAAACTTACAACATCTGTCACTTCTGGCTCTCCTCTTGTTATCGTTCCTGTCTTGTCGAATATTATTGCGTCTAGCTTGTGTGCTGTTTCCAGGGCTTCTCCTCCTTTTATCAGCACTCCTGCTTGTGCTCCTTTTCCTGTTCCCACCATTATCGCTGTTGGTGTTGCTAATCCGAGTGCGCATGGGCATGCTATCACCAGAACTGCCACAGCTGCGAGTAATGAGAATGATATTGTTGAGTTGAATGCGAAGTACCACGCTATGAATGTTCCTATAGCTATTATTACCACTATGGGTACGAAGTATGCTGACACGGTGTCTGCAAATCTCTGTATTGGTGCTTTCTGTCCCTGCGCCTCTTCTATCAGTTTTATTATGTGTGCCAGTGTTGTTTCTGCTCCTACTTTTGTTGCCTTGAAGTGGAAGCTTCCGTGTTTGTTTATCGTTCCACCAATTACCGTGCTTCCTTTTTTCTTCTCTACTGGCATGCTTTCTCCTGTTATCATGCTCTCATCTATGCTTGATTCTCCTGCTGTTATTATGCCATCTACTGGTATTCTTTCTCCTGGTTTGACTATTACTATGTCTCCTGCTTTTACGTCATCTATCTTTATCGTTACCTCTTTTCCGTTCCTGATTATAGTTGCTATTTTTGGTGCCAGTTTCATGAGTTTTTTTATTGCCTCTGATGTTTTTCCCTTTGCCCTTGCTTCCAGGTATTTTCCAAGCATCACCAGTGTTATCAGCACTGCTGATATCTCGAAGTATGTTTCTGCCTCCATTCCCACAGTTATCATCAGGTATACGCTGTAGAAGTATGCTGCGCTTGTTCCAACGGCTATTAGCGTGTCCATGTTGCTGGTTTTGTTTTTGAGTGCGTGCCACATTCCCCTGTAGAACCCACTTCCTACGAAGAATTGTACTGGTGTTGATAGTATGAATAGTATGTACGGCTTGTATGGTATCATTAAGAACATGCTTATCAGCAGGGCTGGTGTGGAGAATATTGCACTTGTGATAAATAGGTATTTTATTTTTTGTATTTCTTTTCTTTTTTTCAGTTCCTCTTTTTTGACGTCTATTTTTTCCGCTGCAGACTGTGCGCTATACCCTTTACTTTTCACCACTTCAACCAGCTTGTTCACATTTGTTTTCTCAGGATCGTAGTCTACCGTCGCTCTTTCTGTTGTCAGGTTTACGTTTGCGCTTTTCACTCCCTCTGTTTTGTTTAGCGCTCTCTCTATTGTTGTTGCGCATGATGCGCAGTGCATTCCTCCAATAGCCAAATTTATTTTTTTGATTTCCATGATTGTTACTAACTGTTACCTTCTTTTTAATATTATCTTTAATGTCTAGGCTCCGCAGCCGCATCCCCCGCTGCTTCCGCCGCATCCGCAACCGCCGTCAGCACCACAGGTGTGTGTTTGTGGCGTGTTTACTTTTGCCAGTTCTTTTTGTAGTTCTTCTTGTGTTCCTACGTCTTCCTTTACTATGAATGCCCCCCTTAGCATTCCCATCCAACAGCTCCAAGAAACAGTCCCTTCTTTGTTAGGGGTGAATTCTACTACGTTTAGTCCTTGTTTGAGTTTTATTTCTAGGTCATATTCCGGTACGATTAGGGGGTTGTTGCAGCTGGTTAATTGCTTTACATTTATGTTCCATTTTACGGGCACTCCTTTTTTGAGTACAAACTTGTTTGGGCTGTAGCCATTTGCTGTTACGTCCATGTTTATTTCCTGGTACCCGTCTTTTAGTGCTATGTTGTTGGTGTCTTCTGTTGAGAATGATACTACCGTGCTTAGGTTTGGTTGTCCTGCTAATGCTAATCCCCTGTTCAGCATCACCACTCCGAGCACTATTACGACTAGTGCTGATACTCTCAGTATTTTTTTGGTTAGTTGTGAGCTGACTAATGATGCTACTATTCCGAATCCCATCATTACCGGCAGCGTTCCCAGTCCGAATGCCAGCATCGTTAGGGCCCCTTGTATTGGGCTTCCCGTTGCTGCTGCAAAGATGTACATTGCCTGTAAAGGCCCGCATGCTATCATCAGTCCGTTTAGCAGTCCTATTACGAGTGGGTTTTTTGTTTTTGCTTTTTCTGGCAAGTTTGATAGGAAGCTCGGTCCTCTTATCTGCAGTTTTCTTGCCCACTTGAATATGTTTAGCATGCTTAATCCGAATAGAACCAGGAATATTCCTGCTAGTATCGCCGCTATCCCTCTTAGCAGGGGTGTGAACGTGAACACAGACCCTATCAGTCCGAATATTGCTCCTATTGCTGTGTAGGTTATTGTTTTTCCAGCGCCGTAAGCCAGGTGTGATTTGATGTTTACTTTGTTGGTTTTTTCTGCTTCTTTTGCTGTGTAAGAGACTACGAATCCTCCGCACATGGGTATGCAGTGGAATCCTGTTAGTATCCCTATAAGGAATACGAGGGCTAAACTTGTTCCAGGTCCCAGTTCTGGTAAGTCTAGCCCTAATGTATTCTTCAGAAGTAAGTATGCTCCAATTATTATTATAAGTATTCCTAGGCTTAGTGTTAGGTATTTGTAGTTGAGTTTTGGTTTTGTTCTTTCTTTTTTTGGCGTTTCTGTTTCTATTGGTTTTTCTGGTATAAGGTTGTTTTGTGCTTTTGATTTTTCGGTTAGGAAGGTTCCTATTGCTGTTGCTTCCACGCATTCATACCCATGTTTTTCTATCGCATCCACTATTTCCGTCAGGTTTGTTTTTGTTTCATCGAATTTTATTAGTGCTGTTTCCTTTTCAAAGTCTAGTTCTGCTTTTATGCCTTCTAGTTTTTCCAGCTCTTTTGTGATCGTTCTTTCGCATGACGTGCATGTCATTCCACCTATTTTCAATTTTATCTCATGTAACATCGTAGCCCTCTTTCATTACTGCCAGTTTTATTGCTGCTAGTGTTGTTTGTTTTTCATCGTATTCTATTTCTATTTTCTTTTTGGCATAGTCTGTTTTGGCTTTTTTTACACCCTTAATCTCTTCCAGAGTATCCTTAAGCAGCATTTCGCAGCTCTTGCAGTGCATGCCCCCTACTTGTATTGTGGCTTTCATCGTGTTTTTGTTAGGTTGGTTTTTGTTTATATTTTACTCACGGAACGATTGGTTAGAAAAGGCCTTAAATCGTTCCTTTTTCCCAATTATTGTTTTTTATTGTTCAGAATTGTTCAGAAGAGCTTCTTTATGTATATTTTGTTGGTTTTGCCGCTTTCTTCCTTCGTGATTAGGTTTTTCTGTTCTAATTCCTTTAGCACTATACTCAACTTTGTTTTTGAGAGTCCTGTCCTATATTTCAGAGTTGATTGTTGTATTCCCTCCTGTTCCCTGACTGTTATTATTACCTTTTTCTCGTCTTCGTCAAGGCCTGCCATGAGTGCTCTGAATTTTTCTTCTTGTGTTTTTTCTTTGTTTTCTTTCTGCAGCGCTGTTGTTATTTTTTGTTGGTTTTCTTGTAGCATCTTTTGGCTTTTGTCAAAAAATATTAAGTAAAACCCCAGTGCTGCTATGAAGGCTGCTAACCCTACTCCTATGTATGTTGTTGTGCTTGCTCTTTGGTGTGAGCATACCTGCCCTTGATAGCAGCTCCCTGTTGTCTCTACTTGTATTCCTATCAGTCTCTCTGTTTCTGATTTTATGTAGAAAAATATCCCCCCTATTACCAGTGCTGCTATTATCAGCACTATGCCAAGTTTTTTGGTGCCCATCTAAAAAACGTCCGGTGTTTGGTTTAAAAAGCTTATGGAACTTTTATCTTTACTGCTATTTTTTTCAGGTTAGGTTCCTCTACTATCGGTCCGTAATCTAACGGCACCAGCTTGTTTATTAATGTTTGTTTGAAGTGGAACGGTGCCACCAGAAGCCCTTCAGGTGTCTTGTAGCTTATCTTTGTTTTTATCTTTATTTTTCCAACTCTTGACTTCAGCTCTATTTCTTGTCCGTCTTTTATTTTTAGTTTTACAGCGTCTTCCTTGCTTACCAAACACACAGCTTCTGGGTTTAAATTATTTAAGCTTGTTCTTTTGCTCATTTCTGAGGTGCAGAATTGGTGCATGAATCTCTCGGTTGTTAGTATGTAGGGGTATTCTTTTGATGTCGGTTCTTCGATTCCTTCGAAGTCTACTGGATGGTATCTCCTGTATTTTTCTCTTCTTTCAACGAATTGTGATTCTCCTTGTCTTAGTTTTTCTATACTTATCTTGCTGTACTCTTTTATCTCATTTTTTATTTCTTTCGTTATGTGCATCGCATCTTTGTAGTAGTAGTGTTTGTGGAAGTATGTTGCTAACTCTTTTATTATCTTCCAGTTTGGTTTTCCATAGACTGGATTTATCCCTTTTTTCAGGTACTTTACTCTTGATTCTGCACTTGTGTAGGTCCCGTCCCTTTCAGCCCATAGGCATGACGGTAAAACAACGTTCGCATACTCCATGGTTAGGCTTGGGAAAGTTGTGTGCAGCACTATGAACATCTTTTTCATTATTTTGTGTGCCCTGTTCAGCTCTGGTAGTGACTGTGCTGGGTTGCTTTCCATGATATACAGTGCTTTTACTGGTTTGTAGAATACGTAGCTTGATATGGTTTCTCCCCTTCCTCTTGGCTCAAATCCCATGTCTCCTGTTCCTTGTATGTTTGCCTTTCCCCTCATCGGTATTATCTTGCCGTTTTTCGTTATTGCTAGGTTTGCCGCAGCAAAAACGTTGCTTGTTCCATTGCTGTGTTGTGTCATTCCCATACCATACCCTATGACGAATCTTTGGCTCTTTGCTACTTCGTTGCATATCCTTGCTATTTTTTCTGTTGTTGTTTTGCATATAGATGCTGCCCTCATTTTTGTGTAGCCACTTATGTTGTTTCTCATTTTTTCATTTACTTTTACCTTGTTTTTTTCTATGACTTCTTTTAGTATGGCGTTGAGCAGCGGTGTTTCTGTGCCTGCTGCTACTTGCAGGTATATGTCTGCTTCTTCGCAGGTTTCGTTCATGTACTCGTTTATGCATATCAGCATAGCCCCTTTCTTCTTTGCCTCTAGTATCTTGTTGAAAACTACGGGATATGATACCTTTGTGTTTGTTCCTATAAGGAGTATGCAATCAGAATTCTTGAAGTCTTCATAGTTCGCTGTCATCCCTTTAACTCCAAAAACCTCATTCAGCGCATAGACCGTTGTTGAATGGCATAGTCTTGAGCAGCTGTCAAGATTTTCTGTTTCGAAAACTTCTCTCGCAAACTTCTGCAGTAAAAACAGATCCTCATTTGTTGCTGGGCTTGATGCGTAGAATGCTATTTCGTTACCCCTTATTTTTTTAAGTTTTTTGTGTATGTAGTGGTATGCTTCTCTCCATTCCACTTCTACCAATTTTTTCCCTATTCTTATCATAGGTTTTTTTATTCTGTCTTTTGCGTAGATGCATTGGTAGCTTGTCATCCCTTTTATGCATGGTTTTCCCTCGCTTACAGGGTCTGTGTTGTCTGGTTTTATTCCAACTATTTTTTCCTTGTTTACTTCCAGGTTTAAAGAACATCCAACTCCGCAGTAAGGGCATACTGTTTTTACGAGCATCTTTCCTCTTTTTTTATCCTGTTTTCTTTACGTGTATTATGTTTACCGGGCAGTTCTTTTCTGCTTCAGCATTGCATCCTACTTCACCAAGCTCTATCTTTTTTGGACTTGATTTTCCGTCTTCTTTCATCTCCCAGTTGTCTGGGCATACAGCTGCGCACATCCCGCAGCCTATGCATTTTTTCCTGTCATGGGTTATTTTGTACTTTGCCATTCTTCACCTCATCCGTAATCCGTGTATGTTTCTTTGTTTCTTAAATATTTTATTGCGCTTACCCCAGCGTTTGCTCCTTCTCCTACGCATATCGCTACTTGTTTGTTTTGTCCTGTAGCTTCTCCTGCTGCATAAACCCCTTCCATGCTTGTTTCTGCTTTATCATTTATCAGTATGCTGCCATTTTTTAGTTCTAATCCCAGCTTTCTTGCCAGGTTGGTTGAAGATGTCGTTCCTGTTGCTATGAATGCAGCGTCACATCTTATTTCTCCATTCTTCATTTTTATGCTTTCTAGTTTGTTTTGTCCCTTGAATTCCAGTATTTTTCCTTCAATCATTTTTATTTTTCTTTTTTTGACTTCTTTCATTAGCTTGTTTGACATGTTGAATTTGTTGTTGTGTGCTATCATGGTTAAATCTTTTGAGTATGCGCTCAGTATCAGCGCTTCTTGCGCAGCATGGTTCCCGCTGCCTACTACCGCTATTGTTTTTTTGTTGAAGACGGGTCCGTCGCATATCGCGCAGTAACGCACCCCTTTGCTTGTCAGTTCTTTTTCATTTTTTATGTTGGTTGTTTCTATTTTTGATCCTGTTGCGATTATGAGTGCTTTTGCTTGATAGCTTTTGTTTTTTTCATCTTTTACTTCAAATCCTTGTTTTATTACCTTGACGTCTACTACTTCACCTTCAAGAATTTCTGCTCCTAGTTTTTTTGCTTGTTTTGTCCCCTGTTTGAGAAGTTCTTTTCCTTCGATTCCTTCTGTGCCGAAGTAGTTGTTTATTTTGTGTGCTAGCGCTAATCTGCTTTCAGAGAATTTTCCTATTACCAACGTTCTTAGCTTTGCTCTCGCTGTGTATACGCCTGCACTTATTCCTGCAGGTCCTGCTCCTAGTATTATAACATCGTGCATAGCTTAATCTAAAAACTTAGAGCTTTAAAGCTTTTTTGATTGCTTCCCTGTCAAATCCTATTATTATCTTGCCGTCTATCTCTATTACTGGCACTCCGTATTGTCCCGATTTCCTTACCATTTTCTCTGCTGCTTTGTGGTCCTTTGATACGTTTATGTCTTCAAACTTGATTTTGTGTTGTCTCAGAAAGTGTTTCGCCATTAGGCAGTATGGACATGTCTGTGTAGAATACATTTTTATTTTTGCCATTTTAAGGGCTAATACAAAGTTGTTATTTAAATGTTTTTGTTGAATAAACAAAAAAAGAATTTTTAGGTGAAAGGGTACTTCAGCACTTTGTTCGATACTTGTACTATGACGTTGTGTATGTATGGTTGTGTTATCAGTTTGCTTTTTATCTCGCCTACTATGTAGTCTTTTAGTGCGTAGCTGTATTTGGGTAGGTTCACTGTTACGATGATGTCCCTTCCTTTGGTTATTATCCTCTCCACTATTCCGACCTCCAGTATGGAGTAGCCTGACATAGGGTCTGTAATCTCTTTTAGGATATTCTTTATTTTACCCATAAGAACCACCCCCCATATTATACTAAAGCAGTAATCTTATATAAGTGTTTTGTTTAACTTACGGATAATTCTCAGCTTTTTTTTCTTGTCAGGAATAAAATCCCTATTACCGTCGTTATCGCAGCTGTTATCAGGCTCCTTAGCACAATATCTTGTGTTATGTCGTAAAAGAAGTTTTCTGGAAACATTACTATCAGTTTGTCTGTTGTGGGATTCATCAACCATAGGTCGTTTGTGAATAGTATTTCGTGAAATTTTATGAACGCAAATTCGAAGTTCTGCAGCATTATGAAAGTTAGTATTATCAGTGCTATAGTTAGCAGCCCCCCTCCCATTATCGACATGCCAAGCATTCGCTTGTTTTCTGCATAGTTTATTATTACCAGTATGGTCACAACGGCTATACCTGCATACATTATCAGCATAAGTGCATATATTATTTCCCTGACGTCTTTCAGGTGTTGTTTTTCTTTTTCGTTAAAATAGTCTCCTTGTATTTCCCTGCCGTTTCTTAAGTAGTCTATGAGTTGTTTTGTTGCTTGGTCTATCTCTTCTTTAGGTATTTGCGAGTAGACGTTGTTTTTTATGTATTGTTTTTCATAATAATTCTGGTTGAACGCTAGAAGGCTGAAGTTTGTTGTGAGTATTATTATCGGTATTAGAAGTATTAGTGCTATGTTTTTTATTTTCATGCGAACCAGCCTAGGAGTAGTGCTACTCCTAGCCCTAACAAAACGAGTCCCATGATCAGTTTCATCCAGTTTTTCTTTTTCTGTCTCCAGCTTTCTATGTGTTCCGCTTTCATTCCGAAGGTTACTGCCAGCAGTATTATTGCTAAGGGTAGCACGAACATCAGGTTGTAGATCAGCAGGTAGTATATCGCTGTTGTTTGCGTAACGTTATTTGCCAGCATCGCTAGTATTGCCAGGTATATTCCTCCTGTGCACGGCAGCTCGAACATCGATACCAGGAATCCAAGTATTATTGCTGCTGGTATGTTTGCCTTGTATACCCATTTCTGTATCACTCCTTTTTTTGATTCAGGTATCTGAAGGCTTATCCCTTTGCCGTACCAGAAGTAGTCTTTTACGTTTATCATTCCTGCTATTATGGCTATTCCTGCTGCTATTTTCCCTATTACGTTTGTCAGACCTGTTACTTGTATTGCTGCCAGCAGGCCAACTCCTGCTAGGAAGTATGTTACATAAACTGCTGCTATGTAGAAAAGTCCTGCCTTTATCATCCTTTTTTTGGTGCTTGATACCTCTATGAGGAACGTTATCATAAAAATTAACACAGCAAATGCGCACGGGTTTATACCGTCGGCAAGTCCTGCCCCTATGATTATAGGGCGTGTTATTTTCTCTTTGAGTCCTGGTATTACTGGATTTGTCTCTGATTGGGTTACATTGAGATCGTGGCAGCTCATCTCTCCAGGCAGCGGGCATATCTCCCTCCCTCTTTTTATGGCCTCTTGTATCTCTTTTTCCAGGTTTTCTCTTATCTGATTTGCTCCCATGAAGAATCTGTCACCTATCGCTACTAGGGGTATTCCTCTATTTTCAATTGGTATGTTTTGCACTGAACAATATTTGTTGTAGAGTTGGTAGTTTTGTAGGTTGTGGTATAATTCTAGTTTTGTTACGTGTATCTGTCCGTTGTATTTCTGTTCGAGTTCTTCTATGAACGGCTTTATCTCTGCACACTTGGAACATCCATCTCCATAGAAGTATATTATGCATATTCCTTCTTCTTCCGCTTGTGTCAATATTCCAGAATTATCTTGGTTTGTTACTTGGCAGCTGTCTTGCTCACATGTTTCTTGTGCCGCTGCTACTAAGCTTAAGAGCAGTATTATTGCCGTTATTATGACATATTTCCGCATGTTCTTTCTTATAAAAACAAGGTTTTTAAAGTTTTTTAAAGTTACAACTTCACGAAAAACTTTTTAAATGCTCATATCTTAAAATATACAAAAGAGAGGTGGTATTTTGGGAGAGTTGAGGAAGGATTACATACTTGACCGTTGGGTTTTGATTGCTGCAGAGCGTGCCAAGAGGCCTAGCGATTTTAAAAGCATAAGTTGTTGTACTAGCAAGGCTTCCTGTCCTTTCTGTCCGGGTCATGAGCGCATGACACCTTCAACCTCTTACATAATTAGGAAGGATGGTAGCTGGCTTATCAGGGCCTTCCCTAACAAGTTTGAAGCTGTTAGTTCCAACGTGATAAAAAAGCATGAGTCAAAGTTTCTTAACTATTTTAGCGCTTGCGGCCATCACGAGATTCTTGTTGAGACTCCCGATCACAGCAAGACTCTTGCTGACCTGCCCGTTGATCACATTTCTCTAGTTCTTGATTCTTATGTTAAGAGGATTCTTGCTTTTGATTCTAAGTATGTTCTTATTTTCAAGAACCAGGGCGAGGAGGCTGGCACTTCTCTCTCTCATTCGCATTCCCAGATTGTTGCCTACAACCAAATCCCAAAGCTTGTTGAGGAGGAGGTTAAGGCTATGAAGAAGTTCTCTTCTTGTCCTTTCTGTTCAATCATAAAGCTCGAATCTCAAAGCCCAAGGTTCGTTTTTGAGAACAATTCTTTTGTTGCTTTCACCCCTTTTGCTTCCAGGGCTCCTTTAGAAATTTGGATACTTCCAAAGAGGCATATCAGGAGTATTGTTGACATGGACGATTTTTCTGACCTGGCTTCTATTCTTAAGAGGGTTCTTCTCAAGTTGAAAAAAATCAATGCTTCTTACAACTTTTACATCCATAATGCTCCTGGCAAGTCTGATTTTCATTTTCACATCGAAGTCCTGCCTAGGTTGACTAAGTGGGGTGGTTTTGAATTTGCTACTAACACCGTTATTAATGTTGTTTCTCCTGAGGAGGCTGCAAAATTCTACCGGAAATAATTTTCAGGGAGTATGACATAAGGGGGGTTGTTGGTAGAGACATCAGCGTTAATAACGTAGAGCTTATAGGAAAAGCTTTTGGTACTTCTGTTAAAGGTAGTGTAGTTGTTGGGAGGGATAACAGGCCTAGTTCTAAGCCTTTGAGGGATGCTCTCGTTAAGGGTTTGCTGTCAACAGGTTGTAACGTTCTTGACATAGGGGTTACTGCAACTCCTCTGCTTTATTTCTCCATCCTTCATTATAAAAAGGCTGGCGGTGTTATGGTTACCGGTTCTCATAACCCTGTCCGGTATAACGGCTTAAAGTTTTGTAAGGGCATTCATTATGTAGGCGGTAAGGAATTGTTAAAGCTTAAGGGGTTAGCCGAATCAGGAAAGTTTAGGAGGGGTAAGGGGAAGGTTGCTTACGTGAATCCTGTTCATGACTACATAAGTATGGTTAAAAAAAAGATTAAGCTTAGGAAGAGTTTAAAGGTTGTCGTTGATTGCGGTAGCGGTACCAGTTCCTTGATCGCTCCTAGGTTGTTCAAGTCCTTGGGCTGTGAAGTCGCTCCTCTTTCTTGCAACTTGTCTTCTAAGCAGATCGAAGACCCTTCCATCCCTAATAATCTCGAAGGCCTCGTTGAGAAGGTTAGGTCTTCCAAGGCTGACCTAGGTTTGGATTTTGATGCCGATGGTGACAGGCTTGGTGCTGTAGACGAAATGGGTAAGGTCTATCAAGGTGACCAGCTTATGATAATCTTTTCTCGCGATCTTCTCAGCAGGAAAAAAGGTGCTAAGGTTATTGTTGAGGTTAAGTCATCAAACGCCTTGATCCAAGATATAAAAAAGCATGGGGGCCTGCCTATAATGTGGAAAACCGGCAGGTCTTTGATTAAGGCTAAGATGGAAAAGGAAAGGGCTTTGTTAGCAGGTGAAGTTTCCGGTCATTTGTTCTTCAAGGAGGATTACTTTGGTTATGACGACGCGATTTTTGCAGCTGCTAAGTTATTAAGTATAATTTCCAATCAGAGTTTGAAATTGTCTGATTCGATTAAAAATATTCCGAAGTACTACACTTCTCCTGAAATAAGGATAAAATGTTCTGATGAGAAGAAGTTTGCCGTTGTTGAAGAGTTGAAGAGGTATTTCAGGAAAAGGTACAGAGTCATTACAATCGATGGAGCAAGGGTTAATTTCGGTGACGGCTGGGCCCTTGTCCGTGCTTCTAACACAGAGCCAGCTCTTGTTTTGCGTTTTGAGGCAAAATCAAAAAAGCGCTTGGCACAAATTAAGAGGGTTGTTTATGCGAGGCTGAAATGATTACGCTTGTTCATAAGCTGCGAAAAGACGTAATTCAGAAGGAGGTTGACGATGCCCACTTCTTGCTCACCAACAAGAAGGGCTGCTATGCTTACTTCTCCAACAATCCAATTTCAAAGTATCAGGGTGTTTTCTTCAACAAAAGCTTCAGGATGTTCAAGACCGTTGAAAACATCGAAGTTCCAGTTCCTGTTACTAGGGTTATCAACAACTTCTGTTCTGTTGTTAGGGAAAGAGGCATAGTTAGTGAGGAATTTTTCATGCCTCACAACCTTGATTCTTTTGTTTACACCATCAAGAACTATGATGATTTCGTTACCGTTAATCTCGACTGCCGTGAGTCTTATGAGGGTGAGGGTATAAACCGTACTTATAACATCTATCCAGAGCAGGGCAAGCTTGTTGTTGAGTACAGCAAGGGTAGTTCCTATCGCTTCTTCCTGGTTGTTGGTGGTTTTGTGGGTTTTCAGAATATCAGGCAGTGGCGCCAGGTTTTTTATCCCCTTGATCAACGTCGTAATTCCGAATTTAACCGTTATGTTTTTTCTGCTTTCAAGTTAAAGGGTTCTCGCTTTGTTTTTTCCTTCTCCGAAGATAAGTACAAAGCTATGAAGGAATGCTCTTATGTTTTGAATAATTACAGGAAATTGCTGAAAAAGCAGGAACGTTCTTTGATTTACAAAACCTCTGTTAAGAGCAAGGAGCTTAGGATGGCTTACAACGCCTCACTCAACTCTCTCAACTCCTTGCTCGTTAATGTTGACGGAAAGTTTGGCTTGTTTGCTGGCCTTCCCTGGTTCTTCCAGATTTGGACTCGTGATGAGATGGTTTCGCTTAAGGCTCTGAGCAAGTTTGCTAAGGTCAAGCCTATTCTTGACCGCACTCTATCGAGTTTGTTGCCTGACGGTTCTCTTCCAAACAGGTTCCCCCCCTCACCTCTAGAGTCTGCTGATAGTGTTGGTTGGTTCTATAAGCGCTTTAATAAAAATACGAAACTTAAGGATGTTGTTGAGGCATTGCTGAAGTATCACACTAAGGATTCTTTTGCCATGAATTACTCTCTTGACACTTGGATGGATACGGTTGACAGGCCCGGTTCCCGCATAGAGATTCAGGCCATGCGGCTTTTCCTTTACAAGTTATTGGGCAGTGTTAAGGTTGAGCGTGAGTTCACTCGTACAGAGATCCAGGAAGCGGTCTACAGTAAGGGTGTTAAGAAGCCTGTTTCTGGTAAGGAGCTTGAGAGTGAGTTAAGGAAGAAGATTGTTGAAAAATTTTGGAATAGGATAGTTTTGTTTGACGGTATAAACGATCAAACCATAAGGCCTAACGTTTTTATCGCTGCTTACATATACCCCTATCTGCTAAGCAGGAGGGAGTGGGTTTTCTGTTTCCGTAACGTTATCCCGAGGTTGTGGAATGAGTGGGGGGGCCTTGCTAGCGTTGATAAGTACAGCCCGTTGTTTATCGATTCTTATACCGGTGAGGATAATAGGAGTTATCATAACGGCGACTCTTGGTTCTGGCTTAACAACATGGCTGCTTTGCTGATGAACCGTCTTGACAGGAAGAAGTTCAAGCCTTATGTTGATAAGGTCGTTGAGGCTTCTATGAGCGAGATTCTTTATTCTGGTATGGTCGGTCATCATGCAGAATTGAGTTCTTCAAAAAAGTTGGAGAGTAACGGCTGTCTTGCACAGGCTTGGTCTAGTGCTCTTTTTGTAGAATTGGTGGATGGGTTGAAAAAATAATCTTTGCGGTTATTTATATTTTTCTAAAGTTAGTATTATATTATTATAGTAAAATTCTATCAATCTTATCTTTACTCCTTCTTTTGGGTATTTGAATATATGTGAAATTTGTTCTACATTTTTTCTTAAGAAAATATGATGATTAAGTATCTTTTCTGGTATTGCTAAACAAGAACCAATTATGCTACAAATCATTTCCAGCTGGTAACCTCTTTTGGAACCATCCAATATCATTTTTTCTACTAAGAACTTTTCTTTGTCTCTTTCGTAACTTCTTAATATGACAAGATGCCCAGATTCGATTTTGTTCCAGTCGGTGTCTTCTTCATAACATTTAAACGTATTTTCTCCGAAGGCTTTTATCATCTCATTTTTTGTAAGATCATCTAAACATCTGGGATAATTTTTTTTATCATAAGCGTCCTCTATAATAGAAGCCTTCATCAAATCTACGTATGCTTCTTGTTCAAGCATATCTCTAAAATAACCAAAAACTAATTGCTCCATATTAAGGGAGCTTCTTCGGTTAACTATTTAAATTCTTCTCTAATAAAAATATAAAGGTTATAAAGTAAATTTTAAGTTGTTTTTTGTAGAATTGGTTGACTCATTGAAGAGATAGTTTCTACTGCCAGGTTGTGTGCTTCCACATAATACTCAACTAGGTGTTTCCAGTCTGCTATTGCTGCTATCTTTTTTGCTTCCATCTTCATTTTTATTCTCTTGTCTTTTGACATCTTCGTGTATGAATACAGGAATCTTGTTAGTTCTTCTATGACTTCTTCATCGCTTTTCTTGTATCTCCTCAACACGTATATTCCGGCGTTGTGGTTTCTTTTTTGTAGGAATCTTCCGAAGCCAGCTAGGTCTGTTGTTACTGCTGGCACTCCCGATGCTGCTGTTTCTAACGGTGTGTACCCCCAAGGTTCGTAGTATGATGGGAACACCCCCAGGTGGCATCCGGTTATAGCGTCAAAATAAGTTAGGTCTAGCAACCCTTCGGTGCCTGTTAGGTAAGCTGGATAGAATATCACTTTTACCCTGTCTTCTTTTCTATTCAATAAGCCGAGTTTCTTGAATGTGTTTATTATTGGGTCGTTTCCCTCATCGTGTAGGTCGTGTGTTACTAGCGGGGGGTCTCCTTTTTTTCCGAATCCTATTATTTTTTTCTTTAATTCGTACAAGAATGTTTTGTTGAACAGGTCTTCTATGTTCGGTAGCCTTTTTCTGACTGTGGTGTACACCAAATTGTCTTTGACGTTTTCCATCTGCCCCTCTACAAACGTTTCTATGTCACCGTAATAGGTTTTGTTTTCAAGTATCGGTGTTTTTATTCCCTTTATGTCCAGCGGTATGAAAAAGAATGCTATAACGGTTTTTGTTTCGTTTTCTTTTTTCATTCTTTCATTAAGTCTTCCAAGTGCGTGTAGGAATATGTCTATCCCTTTGTTGTGGAATTCGTATCTTCCTGTTATGAAGTAAAATAGTGTGTTTTCTAGGTCGAATTCGTAGTAGGGGAAGAAGTAGTACTCGAGGAAGTTTTTTATCTGTTGTTTGCTTTTTCCGTGTCTTATGGATGTTTCCTCGAATGTCGGGAATCTTTCTAGGTCGAGTCCGTTTGGCAAGATAACATCTGCTTTTCTTCCAAGTATTTGTTCAGATTCCATGGCTGTTATTTCGCTTACTGTTGTGAATATCGTTGCGTTTTGTGCTGACGCTTTTTCTATCTGGTGTTTTGCTTGCACGTTGTAGTTGTATACCTCTTTGTCTACGTCTATCTTCTCAATTGCTTCGAAGAATGGTCTTCCGTTCCCAGTCAGCGTTCTTCCCAGGACTGTTGCGTGTGTCGTGAACACAGTTGCTATGTTTGCTTTGTGTTTTTTAAGGTGCAGCAAGGCTGCTCCTGCTAGCCATTCGTGGAATTGGGCCACTATTCTCTTGTTTTCCAGTGCTTTTGCTATTTCCTCTATCAGTCTCCCTGATGCCGTTGCCCATACCACCGACTCGTCAAAGTCAAAACCCGCTGTTAACGAGTCTATCTTGTAATCCTCCCACAATTGTCTTTTTATCTCGTTTTTTCTCGGCATCATTCCTGAGAAGTCTATCAGTATTGTTTTTGTGTTGTCTGCTGTCTCCTCGCCATAGTAGCATAATATTCCCTCTGCTTTTAGTTTCTCGAATATTTCTTTAAAACTGGGTGGCGGTGCCTTCGGTTCAAATTCTATCTCGGCTTGTTTCGGCACGTAAGGCCCTATAACCAAATAGTTTTTGTAAAATTCCTGCAGTCTTTTTGCTTTTGATTTTACAACTGTATGTATGCCACCTATCTTGTTGCAGACCTCCCATGACACCTCTATGAGGTAGTCTGCTTCAGGTCTTATCATGTTCTCCTTATTCTTTTCAGCAGTGCTATCCTGTCTTTTACCTTGTTGTATGCAGTGATTTTATTCTTATTTTTGATTAGTTCCCTTGCAAGTTTGTCATCGCCAACTATGTCCCTTAGCCAGTTGCTGAAGTCTGTTTTTTCCTTGTTTGAGTGATACCTGAATGTTTCTTCGTTCATGTTTCTTAGCGAGTCTGCGAGTTGCTCGACATTTTTTATTGTTGATCCGTCGTTTAGCCAGAATTGGTATTCTTCTGGTACATCGTTTAGAAATCTCTCTGCATTACCTCTTGTTACACCCTTTGGCATTCTTTTTCACCTCCCTCTTTCTGTTATGTTTTGTCTTTTTATATTTTACTGTTTGTATTTTGATGTGTTTTTCATTTATGTTGTAAACTGCCACTATGAACAGGCTCTCTGCCCATCCCAAGGGAACGTTCTCGTTGTGCATGTCCATATGTGAGTAATAAAGCTCAGGTATCCCCTCTTTTGTTAAGGTTTTCATGGCTTTTTTTACGTAGTGGTTGGCTTTTTTCTTGTTTCCCATCTGTTCATATATTATTGCCAGCCAGGAGAAGCCGAACGTCCATTCTGCCTCTTCTGAATGGCCGTCAGGATTCCTGTTGTAGTACCAGTCGTCCCTGTATCTTATCACTCCCTTCCTCTTTACCAGGTGGTATTCCACATTTCTCAGTATCTCTTTTGCCTGGTTTTTTGTGACGAGATTATAAGGGTAGATTAAGGATAACAACGCTAGGTCCACGAATTTCTTTTTTGATTCCCTCGGCAGCATCCTGTTCAAGCTTTCCCTTCCCTTGTCTATCAGTTGTTTTGGCACCATTATGTGAGTGTGGTGTTTTATCATCTCCAGCCCTGCTACGCATGCCCCTATGCTTGACGCATGTACTTCTTCTTCATTTTCCCATATTCCTGAATCTTCATCATGCCAGTATTCTATGCTTGCTAGGTAGTCCACAAGTTTTTGTACTATCCTCTTGTCGTCATCATTTTCTATTATCTTTATTCCCTTTACATGTTCTAGCTCTCCTATCTTGAACAGTACCGATCCTATGCTGTCGTTTTGCTTGCTTCCCCATTCGTTCCAGAATTCGTCAAAGGTTTCTGGGTGGTATCTTGGGTGTATGTACTCGTGCTTTGATGTTGGTTTTTTGTTTATTGCCCAGTCTATTTTGTATTCGTGTTTTAGGAGTATGTTTAGTATTGCCCTGTATGTTTTCCTTACTGTTTCCCAGTCTCCGAATCTTTCAAACGCTAGGCCTGTGTAGAAGTTGTCTCTCAACCATGCTGCGTTATAACCGGTCGTTGATTCTTTTTTTGAGGCTGAGAAGAGTCCTGACTCGTATTCCAAATTTTTTAGTATTTGGAGGTGTTGTTTTACCAGTTTATTGTATGGTATTGTTGTTATCATTTTCCCCCATTTTCTTTATCAAGTATCTTTGTAGCACGATTTGTATTTTGTCTTTCATCACGAGTCTTGCTACCTCGTCTGCCAGTTTTTCATCTTCTATCACGTGTCTTATCCATTCGCTGAGGTCGTTTTTCTTTTTGTTGACATGGAACTTGAATGTTTTTTCTTTCATCTTGTCTAGAGCTTCTGCTAGCTCGCAGAGGTTTTTAACGTATCTTCCGTCGCTTACCCAGAATGCCTTTTCTTCTGGTACGTTTTCAAATGGGTTTAGCATTTTCTATTCTTTCCCTCATATCCTCCAGCACGTTCATGAATACTATGAACCCGTCGTATGGGCTGTTGTAAGGATTGAAGTATTTGTGAACGTCACCGTCAGCGAACCACTTCGTGCACATGTAGTAGAAGTGGTCGCTTATCTGTAATTTTCTCCAGTCGCTTATTAGTTGTTTGTCTTTTGTTTTCTTTACCTCTTCTTCCATCTCGTACAGCTTGTTTATGGCAGCGTGTTGCATCTTGTTGCCGAGCCACGCGCTCAGGTCTCTTTCAATGTCTGCCCAGGATACAGCATGGTGTATGTCAAGTTCCCCGACTGGCCTGTAGCTTTCTGCTGCTTCGCTTACTGTCTTGAAATCGTTGTCAGGGTGTTTCAGAATTTCCTGGGGCATTTTTTCCAGGAACTTGAATATTCCCGTGTCTTCCCATTGGTGCTCTCCGAATGTCTCGTAATCCATAAATAGGTTTACCGTTTGTCCGTTCCCGTTTAGTGCAGAGACCCATTGTGAAAACTTCGGAGCTGTCAGGGGCCATTCTGCCCAGTCCCTGCTTGAGAACCTGAATGCTATGTCGTCTGATAAGCGGTAGTTTTTGAGTAGTAGTTTTACGTATTTTGTGGTTTTTGCTTTGTAAACAAAGTTTGGCGATCTCCATCCTAGTATGTGGTCTGCTCCCTCTGCCAGCACTGTTTTGTACCCCATCTTTTCCAGGTCGTATGCTAATTCGTTTTTGTATATGAGCTCTGTGTTCCTGAATACTTTTGGTTTGTAGTCAAACAGGTCTCTTATTTTCTTTCTGTGCATCTTTACCTGTTCGTAGAATTCTTTTTTTGAGTAGAGGTAAGCAAGTGAGTGGTAGTAAGTCTCATTTAGTAATTCAACGCAGCCAGTGTTAACAAGTTTTCTGAATTGTTTTATTATGTCTGGGCAGTGCTCTTGTAATTGATCCAGAACAACCCCGCTCATCGAGTAGGAGACTTTGAACCTGCCTTTTGTTTTCTCTATCAGCTTTAGTATCAGCTCGTTTGTTGGTCTGTAGCATTTGTTTGCCACCTTTTCCAGTATCTCCCTGTTTTTCTTTTCGTCGAAGTAGTCGTGGTTTTTTCCTATGTCGAATATCGTGTAATGTCTCAGCCTTGTCGGCTGGTGTACTTGGAAGTACATGCATACGCTTACCATCCCATCACCTTCTTGTACACGTCTAGTACCTTTCTTGCTGACTTGCTCCAGCTTATGGAGTTTACTTGGGTTTGTGCGTTGTCCCTTAGTGTTTCATGTAATTCGCCATGCCTCAGAACTGCTAATATCTTGTTTGCTATCTCATTGACATCCCAGAAGTCTACCTTTAGGGCGTGATGTAAAACTTCTGATACCCCTGATTGTTTTGATATCAAAACAGGCGTTCCATTGGTTATGGCTTCTAGCGGTGTTATTCCAAATGGTTCGGATACAGATGGCATCACATAAAGTCTTGCCATGCTGTACACCTTGTCTAGCGCCTCCCCTTCAAGGAAGCCCGTGAACAAGAAATGGTCATTGATGCCCAGGTCTATGGTCAGGTTGATCATTCTTTCTAGCATGTCCCCTGTTCCCACCATAACGAACTTTACGTCTTTCCTTTTTTCCAGCACTTTCTTTGCAGCATACACAAAATATTCAGGCCCTTTTTGCAGGGTTATTCTTCCGAGGAAAAGTATTACTTTTTCATTGCCTATTCCTAGTTGCTGGAATTTTTTGTGTTCCTTTTCTACAGCGTTGTGGACAACGTCTATTTTTTCTGGGTTTATTCCGTAATGGCTTGTAATCATGTTTTTTGTGTAGTTGCTTACTGCTATAATCCTGTCTGCCTCCTCAAACCCCTTCTTCTCTATGTTGTACACGTATTCGTTAGTGCTGTTGCCTCCTGTCCTGTCAAATTCTGTTGCGTGCAGGTGAACAACCAGTTTTTTTCCAGAAACCTTTTTTGCCTCTATTCCAGCTGGGTAGGTCATCCAGTCGTGGCAGTGTATTATGTCATACTGTTCCTCTGCTGCTATTATCGCTGCTCTTCTTGCGTAGTTGTAAACCTCTTGGAAGAGGTCCTGGCCGTATATTTCCCCACCACCTTTTTGTCCCTTTAGTGCTTGGTAGCTTTCTGAGGTCATGTAAGGCATGAGCAGTGTGGGTATGCCTATGAACTTTACACTCCCATAATCGCTTGCTATTAGCATCTTAACGTATGTGTTGTCTGCCTTGTCCTTGTCTCCTCTTGGCAACACAAAGATTATGTCTGTGTTATGCTCCTTTAGCCCTTTTGTTAGGCCGTAGCAAGCTGTGCCTAGCCCTCCGCTCTTGTACGGAGGGTACTCCCACCCAAACATTAGAACTTTCAAATTTATCCTCTTTTTGGGTTCTTTTGCCCTTCTGTTTTAGGATTGCTTTACTCTTTATATAATTAATTAACTATACAAAAAGAACTAATTAATTTTACTATTTTAAAATGGTGTTTTCTTCCTGTTTTTGTTGTTTGTTTTTTGCTCTTTTCTTTATCCTTATTATTATGATGGTTGCTATTGCTGACAAACCGATTAAGCACCACTGAGTCCCTGTCAGGCCATAGTAGGTTTGGTCTGTTCTTAGGAAATCTATGAGGAACCTCTGTATGCTGTAACCAATGATGTAGTACTGGAACAGGAGTCCTTTCTCCAGGTTCTTTTTTCTTAGTTTTATTAATACTACGAACAGTATGACCAGTGCTAGCATTTCATAAAAAGCCCCGGGATGTCTTGCCACCCCTTCATAAATCACACCCCAGGGAAGGTTTGTTGGTTTTCCCAGATGGCCTCCGTCTCCTAGCACACATCCAAGCCTTCCTATCGCATGTCCCAGTGCTATGTAAGGTGCCACCAGGTCAAAGTATTTCCATATGTCTAGCTTTTTTATTCTCAAGTACAGGAACGCTCCCAGCACCCCTCCAAACAGTCCTCCTATGAATGCCATGCCTCCGTTCCATACCTTGAACACCCCTAAAGGGTCCTGTATGAATAAATCGAGGTTTGAGAACACGAAAAAGAGTCTTGATCCTATTATTGCTCCAATTAGTATGTAGAAGCAGAGTCCATAAACATTGTCTTCTTTTATCCCCCTCTTTTTTCCGTATCTTGCTGAGAGAAGTATTCCTACCAGGAATGCTATCGCTGCGAATAATCCCCAAGTGAATATGCTGACTGGTCCTATTTTTAGAAGTACTGGGTGATATATGTATCCTATTGCCATCTCATTTCTTCCTGCATTTGCATTGTTTTTCCGGCTTCAGGCATTTCGGGCACGTTGCTATTAATTCCATCTCGCATTCTTGGCATGCCTTTTTGAATTTTTCTGCCTCGTCTTCCTTGTACCATTCGTTGCACTTTGCGCAGTGATACCATCTCATTAAACTTTATTTTATTGTGTTAGGTTAAAAAATTTTCGTTTTAAGCTTGGTCCTAAATCCTATTTTTACATTACGATTTATGGGTTGAGGCCCTCTGATTTTATTTTAAAAATACCTAAAGATTGTGTATTTGTAAGAATTATCAAATCCAAAAATTATGTTTCTATGCGCTGGTGGGGAATAGTGCATAAAAGGTTCAATTCCGTTCTTAAATACCTCTTTAGTTGTTTTTCTCATCTATACACGAAGGTGGTGGCGTTTCAACAAAAATCAAGCCTTGTAGTTCATGGTTTCAGTATAGGAAAGAACCGAGAAATTAGTCATAACTTTTGAATTCTTGCAAGGACCTTACGCATAGAGTCTTTAGTATAACTCTTGCCCCTCAAGGTTATGCTCAAGCAATACATATTCATACCTACATCATCTATAAGCATAAACAACCTGTACTTCCCGAATCTGAACCTTCTTACCTTTGGAAGCGAGTATTTGCTTAGTATACTTATATGGATTATTATGTACGAAGCTAAGTTTTTCTACCAATTTCTTAAATCTTTCTTGCCCGAAGTTTAGTTTTTTAAAATCTTTCTCTATTCCTTTAGCCCATACTATCTCGTAAGCGCCCACTTACTTCACCGCTTTTCTTTTTTTAAGTAAAGCTTCTTGAAAAGCTCATCAGTAGACATCACCTTACCTTTCTTTACGTTTTCTACCCTACCCTTCAAAGTTGTTAATAACCGCTTATCCATCTCCAAGTGTGAACTTATGGGGTTTTGAATCATTATGATGAGTCTCTTGATTATCTCATCATAACTCTCTCTACGGGCTATCTTCATATTTTGTAATGCTTCTTTTGTATCGGATTTAATTCTTATCATTGTTTCTTCCATATTGACCACCAACACCTCTTTTGTATACATTATGTTTAATCTAAGTTATACCTATTGTATACATACTTATATTTAAAACTTTTGCTTAAGAAGATGGAAGATCTGCGCTGACGGGGAACAGCACAAAAATGTTCAAAGCTGTCTTTTTTTATGAATTGACAGGTATTGCTTTATAAAATAATTTGTGAATGAATCTTCATCTCTGGAAAGTGCTTTGTAATATGATTTTCTTTTTTTATATTCTATAATCAGCATAGGATAACCATTGTGCCAGAGTATATGGTTCATCAATAGCCTACCTATCCTACCGTTTCCGTCCCCAAAGGGGTGGATTTTTTCAAATCTGTAATGCGCTTTTGCTGCTAACGTTACAGGGTTCATCTTCTTGTTTTTATTGATGAACTCTATGAGCTCCTTCATTAACTTTCCAACATCCTGCCAATTAGGCGCTCTGTACACTCCAACTCTTACAAGATATTCCCTAAATCTTCCTGCTATATCAGGCTTTGTTTGTCCAAAAATATCATTATGCCATCTCAAGATGAGTTCTTTAGTTACTTTTTCTTGCTTATGCAACATCTCAAGGAAGGCTTTGGCATGTGCTTCAGTCTCTTTAATATCCCTTAACGGTTTGTTTGGTGCTATGTTGTCATGCAAGATTTCCCTTGTTTCCTCAAGAGTAATCGTTGAGCCTTCTATGGCATTTGTGTTGTAAGTGAAGGCTATGGCTATTTCTCCAAGCTGTTTTTCTTTCACAGAATCAGGTGTTTTTTGCCACTCAGCCTGGAAACTGTCCCTTATCCTTTCTAATTTTTTGTATAATTCCAACTGAATTTCTTTTTCGAACTGTTTTTTTATATTATCTATGTCCTTAGGGATTTCAGTGCCCAGATACTTTTCCTTCTTCACAACCTTCTTACCTTTTCTTATGCTGTACTCTAGGTAATAATATGCCTTTTTCCCCCTAGTTCTTTTTCTGACAACAACCATACTACATTTGTACCCCTACATATTTATATATCTTTCGTTTTTTGATTACAATGTAGAGGTAGGTTTTCAATAAGGGGAAAAGTCTGCGCTGACGGGGAACATCACAGAAAGGTTCTATTCTGTCTTAAAACTATAAAGTCTGTAGTGATAGTTACAAAACACAAATTGAGTTATTATCCATTGTAAAAATAAATATTTTGAGAACCTTTTGTCTTTTTTATCATAACAATCTTTATATCTCCCTACCTTTTCCCCTTTTCTTATGAAGTTCGCCCACATGGCTGACTGCCACATTGGCGGCTGGAGAGAGCCCCAGATGAGGGATTTAAGCATTACAGCTTTTGATTTCGCTATTGAGAGGTGTATCAAGGAGCACGTTGCCTTCATTCTTATCTGCGGTGATTTGTTTAACACAGCCCTTCCTTCTATCGACCTGCTTAGGGACACTGCTGCTATTTTAAAGAAAGCAAAGGATCATGACATCTCTGTTTACATAATCCCTGGTTCTCACGATTTTTCTCCCTCTGGCAAGACCATGCTTGATGTTTTGGAGAAGGCTGGTTTGGTTGAGAACGTTTTCAAGTTTGAAGAGGACAAGCTTGTTTTTACAGAAGACAAAACCGGTGTTAAGATCACTGGTCTGCTTGGTAAGAGGGGCAGCCTGGAAAAGTCTTATTATGAAGAGCTTGATTTTTCTGATTTGAGTTCTGAGCCTGGCTTTAAGATTTTCATGTTTCACACAGCATTGACAGAATTTAAGCCTGCTGAGCTCGGCAAGATGGAATCTCAGTCTGTTGCCTCTCTTCCCAAGAGGTTTAATTACTATGCCGGCGGCCATGTTCATTACATCTTTGATAAGAAGCATGATGAAGGTCTTCTTACCTTCCCCGGTCCTTTGTTTCCCAATAATTTTAAGGAGGTTGAGGAGTTGCATAACGGCGGCTTTTACATCGTTGATAATAACCTTGATTACGAGTATGTTCCTATAAAGTTGAAAGAGGTTAAGACTGTTTTTGTTGATGCTGAGGGCAAAACCCCTGAATACGTTAAATCAGAAATTTTGAAGCACGCTAAGGACATCAATGATAAGGTAGTCACCCTGAGGATTGGGGGTACCCTAGCTTCTGGTAAGCCTTCTGATGTTAATTTTAAGAGCCTGCTTGATGATTTTTCTTCTGCTTATTTTGTTCTTAGGAATACTACCAAGCTTACCAGCAGGGAGTTTGAGGAGCTCAAAGTGGATACAGCTGACGTGCAGGATGTTGAGCTTAAGTTGATCTCTCAGTATATGGGCCAGTTCCCTCTTCTTAACATGAATAAGGAGGAAGAGGAGAAGCTTGTTGTCAGTCTTATTCACGCTTTGAACAGTGAGAAGGAGGAGGGTGAGAGGAATTTCGATTTTGAGTCAAGGATTATTAAAGACAGTTTGAAGGTTTTCAATTTGGAGGGTGTATGGTAGTAGTAAACTTTGGGGAGAAGAGGCTTGAACGCAAGGTAAGGGAGCAAGAAGTGTATCTTGAGTGTTTGATTAAGGAGTGTGTTTCCAAGTATAGCCAATGCAATCTAATTAAGTTGTTGCATTATGCTAACTGGTTGGAAAATATCAGTCCAAGCAACCCGTTTATTCATCTGGCCGACGGTGTGATGTACGCAAAGACAATAGGACCTTCTCGTTCTTACGCTAAGAGCGTTAAGCACCTTAATCTTTTTTTGAAATCCTACCCCTTAGATGAGGATGCTGTTTGGTGGCGTCTTGATTCTGCTACAAACCTTGCTAGGGAGAGGTACAATACTTATTTCCTCTCAAAGATTGCCAGGGAGGCTGTTAGGTTTTTTCCAGAAAACATCTGGATATTGAGTGCAGCCCACAACGCTTATCATAATGGTGTCCAGGATATTAGGGAGGCTATGAAGGTTGGTACGAGAATTTTGCGACTTGATCCTTTTGATGAGCAGATGAGAAGGTACGTGAGTAATTACAGGAGGTTGCTTGTGGAAGATGAAAAGCCTTCTAACCTTGTTATTTTAAGGGGTGTTAGCTTTGATAGTAAAGAGTATTAAGTTGAAGAACATTCGAAGTTATCTTGATCATAGTATTGTATTCCCCCAGGGTTCTGTTCTCCTTTCAGGGGATGTTGGTTCGGGTAAGTCCACAATTCTTCTTGCTATCGATTTTGCTTTGTTTGGTCTGCGTAAAGGTTCCCTCTCCGGTGCCTCCCTTTTGCGTAACGGTCGCGACTTTGGTTTTGTTCAGCTTGAATTCTCGATTGATGATAAGGACGTTGCTATTAAGAGGACTTTGAAGCGTGCTAACTCTTCTGTCTCCCAGGATTCTGGCTTCATCGTAGTGAACGGTGTTAAGAGAGAGGGCACTGCTCTGGAGCTTAAGCAGGCTATCCTTGATTTGTTGCATTATCCCCATGAGCTTCTCACAAAGTCCAAATCCTTGATTTTCCGTTACACTGTCTATACCCCGCAGGAGGAGATGAAGCAGATCCTCCTCGGTGAGTCTGATTTGAGGCTTGATACGTTGCGTCGTGTTTTCGGAATCGATAAGTATAAGCGTGTTAAGGAGAATTCCAAGATTTTTTCGTATAAGTTGAGAGAGAAAATGAAGGAGTTCGCTGGTATGATTGCTGATTTGGAAGACAAGAAGATAGAGTTGAGGAATAATGAGGAGAAGGCTTCTCTTGTCGAGGGCCAGATCAGAGCTCTCCTTCCGAAGATTGGTGCTGTACAGTCTTCTATAGTTAAGAAGAAGGAGGATTTGAAGGTTGCCGAGTCAGAGGTGAAGGTTTTTGAGGGTTTGAAAAGGGATGTTGAGTTTGCTGATTTTGATTTCAATACAAAAAATAAGAATCTCTCTGACCTCAACGAGGAATTGGTTAGCCTTAACACAGATATTTTGAGGTTGAAGGAGGAAGTCAAGAGTGATTTTGATGTTGA
Source organism: Candidatus Woesearchaeota archaeon (assembly GCA_964428965.1). Classification (GTDB taxonomy): domain Archaea; phylum Nanobdellota; class Nanobdellia; order SCGC-AAA011-G17; family VGLX01; genus JAWABC01. Next base: position 7,628 of record CAYSAF010000006.1, on the reverse strand, counting down.
TTTGATTAATAGGGAGATTAAGTTGAAACAAGATTTAGTTATTTCTTTTGAGCAGGGATTGCAAGGGGTAAGTGATGAGATTGCTGCTTCTAGGTCTAAGCTTGATTCTTCTAATTTCATCAAGACAAGTATTTCTAAGCTGGATGTTTGTCCTACCTGTAAGCAGAGGGTTTCTGATGATCATAAGAATTCTATCAACGAGGCTGAGTCTGCTAACATCAAGAGCCTGTCGCAATTTATTCTTGATCTTTCTGACAAAAGGGGTTTGAAGGAGAGGGAGCTTTCTGATTTGAAGAAAGCCGTTGATGCTCTGAGGTCTGAAGCTTCTAAGGCTGAGCTTTTTGCTTTGAAGAAGTCCCACCTTATCGAGAAGGAGCTTAGGAAGGCCAAGGTTTCTGAGCAGGTGGATGCTTTGAGGTATGCTTTGCATGATCTCTCTTCTCTGAAAGCTACCCTGTCTGATAAGCTTTCTAAGTTTTCTGGCGTTGAGGACAAATTCTTAAAAGTTAGAGACGAGCTTGATGTCTTGCTTGACAACCAACACATTTTAGAGGTTGAGAAGGCTTCTCTCCAGGTTGAGGTGAGGAATTACAGGGATGTTATTTCAGCGCTTTCTTCTGAGATTGATGAAAGGGTGAGGATCAAGGATAGTTTGGTTAACCTAAGCTCTATTCATGATTGGTTGGATGAGCATTTCATAAACTTGATGGATGTTATAGAAAAAAATATTATGTTGCGTGTTCATGCCGATTTTGATGCCTTCTTCCAGAAGTGGTTTGATATGATTATCGATAACGAGGCTTTGAAGGTTAAGCTCGATTCTGACTTCTCTCCAATAATAGTTCAGGACGGCCATGAGATGGACTACTTCTATCTTTCAGGTGGCGAAAAGACTGCTGCTGCCCTTGCTTACCGTCTTGCCCTTAACCAGGTTATTAACAACTTGATGTCTGACATAAGGACCCGTGATTTGATTATCCTTGACGAGCCTACTGACGGCTTTTCTTCTGAGCAGCTCGACCGTGTTAAGCCTGTCCTTGACGAGTTGAACGTTAAGCAAATTATCATTGTTAGTCATGAAGGTAAGATTGAGAGTTTTGTTGACAATGTTATAAGGTTGCAGAAGTCTGATCACGTTAGTTCTGTCCTATATCTATGAGATTTAGGTATGCTAATCCTTCTAAGTCTGGGTAGTACCAAGTGTTTTTTGCCTGACTCATCGATATCTCCCTTTCTTTTCTTATCAGTCTCTCCAGCCTTCCTGTTTGTTCTTTTGTCAGCAGCTTTATGTCTGGCATTTTCATGTATGCGTGCCAGTGTCTTTTTTTGTTGACTATCCTCTTGTACTGGTCTAGGGCTGAGAAGATGTCTTTCTCATATATGAACACTGGTTTGTCTACCGCCCTTACTGCCCTGTTTCCGTACAGCACGAACCATTGCTTCATACTAGTGGGTTTTGAATGCCTGTTTATAAAACTTACATTTTTTTATCAAAACCTTTTTAAATTTTGACTTAGTACCTAAACAGTGAAGGGGGTGTGTTGATGGGTTTATTCAACCATATGCTTAAGGATTCCGAATCCTTGTTTCTTAATCCGGAAGCTTTGGATCCTGATTTCATTCCAAAGCTTATTCCTCATCGTGAGAACGAAACTATGTACGTTGCTGAGTGCATGAAGCCTCTCTTCCATAGGCGCTCGGGCCGTAATCTCTTTATAGCTGGCAAGCCAGGTATTGGCAAAACTGTTGCCGTTAAGCACATTTTCAAGGAGTTGGAAAGTAAAACCGATGATGTAATACCCATTTACATCAACTGTTGGAAGAAGAATACCATGTACAAGGTTGTCCTTGAGATCTGTGACCAGCTCGGTTATAAATGGGTGCAGAATCGTAAGGCTGATGAGCTCTGGCAGGAGGTTGTTAAACTGGTTAATAAGAGGTCTGCTGTTTTCTGTTTTGATGAGGTCGATAAGCTTGAGGACTTTTCAATACTTTATTCTGTTGCCGATGACGTCTACCGCAAGGTAATTCTTCTCGTGACAAACGATAAGAATTGGATTTCCACCCTTGATTCCAGAATTAAGTCAAGGATACTTCCAGAGCTGCTCGAGTTTAAGCCCTACAACTACAACGAAACAAGGGACATTCTTGCTCAGCGTAGGGATTATGCTTTTGTTAGGAATGTTTGGGACGATGATGCTTTCAGCGTTGTTGTTGAGAACTCTCATAAGTTTCAGGACATAAGGACTGGTTTGTTCCTGATGAGGGAGTCTGGTAATTTTGCTGAGATGGTTTCTTCAAGGAAGGTGCTGCTTGACCATGCCAGTAAGGCTGTTTCCAAGATTTCTGATTTCAAGATTCGTTCTACTGATGGTTTGGAAGGTGAGGAGAAAGACATACTCAAGATTATTAAGGAACACTCTGGTGAGTCTGCTTCTGAAATCTATGATGTTTACAGGGCTTCTTATGAAAAGTCTTACCGCACTTTCCAGAGGAAGGTTTCTGATATGGAGAAGGCAGGTTTGATTTCTATTAAGGATGGTATTTCTGATAAGGGCGGCAAGCAGTCTCTTATCTTCTTCTCTGTTAAGGAGTTGACTGATTTTAAATGAGTTTTTATTTTGGATTTGTTTGTTGTGTGATTGCCCATATTCTGTATTCTTTTTTATTTAGCACCTGAGCATCTTTTAGTTTTATTGGTGGTTTATCTGTCGATTCTTTTTCTCCTTCGTATGTTGCAGAAATGTTTCTTATCCCTTTGTCGTAGAGAGCCCTACATCTGTGGAAGCCATCAACTAATTCTGTTATTTTTTGTTCATTCCACCTGTAAGTTTGTACTGGTGGAGGTTTTATCTGCATTTGTTTTGTCACCCAGTCTATCCCTTTTCTCAGGTATTCTTTTATTTTTTCTTCGCTTAGTTTGGGTTGTGCGCTGCATACCTCTTCTAGGTTTATTTCTACGAATTGCATGCACCGCTTCTTATTTCAGAGTTTTTTAAAGATTTCTGTGTTTTAGGCTAAGTAATGTTTAAATACCTCTGTCCTCTACATCAAAGCATGCAGTACGAGGAAATAATAAAAAAGTTAAAGTCTTCATCTAATCCTAAAAATGTTGAGGGTATGAGTCGTTCTGGTATCAATCCTAAGAATACTTTAGGTATTTCCATACCTGTTTTGAGGAAGCTTGGAAGGGAGATTGGTAAGAATCACGACCTTGCTTTAAATCTTTGGTCTTCTGGCGTTCATGAAGCCAGGATTCTTGCTGCCTTGGTTGATGATCCTTCTAAGGTTACTGAAAAGCAGATGGAAGAATGGGTTAAGGATTTTGATTCTTGGGATGTTTGTGATCAGGTTTGTATGAATCTTTTTGATAAGACTCCTTTTGCTGTTAAGAAAGCAGTGGAATGGAGTTCAAGGAAGAAGGAGTTTGTTAGGCGTGCCAGTTTTGCTCTTATGGCTTCGTTAGCTTTTCATAATAAGAAGTTATGTGATGGTGAGTTTAAAAAATTCTTGCCCATAATAAGAAAATATTCTGTTGATGAGCGTAATTTTGTTAAGAAATCTGTTAATTGGGCTTTGAGGCAGATTGGTAAGAGAAATCTTGTTCTTAATAAAGCTGCTATAAAAACAGCTGAAGAAATACTGAAATTGGATTCTAAGGCTGCAAGATGGATTGCTAACGATGCTTTGAAAGAATGTGGTGCTGTTAAGAAAAGGTTGAGGGGCTAATACGGACTTACCCTCATCCTCAATAATTCGCTGAGCGTCATCTTTTCTCCTTTTGCATATAATGATGTGTGCGAATCTTTTATTGCTTGATCATATCTTTTTCTAGAGTCTGAGAATGCATTAAGGAAATCTTCCAGGTGTTTTAATCCCCTTCTTGACAGCAGTTTCCATGCCTTGTATTTTATTGCCTCTGCAGTCAGTATCAAGTCTGTGTAGCCCGCCCTTGTTATCCTAAAGCTTTCTGGTATTTTGTTGAAAGTTTCTGGATTGAGATAATACCTTCCATCTTTCTGCTCCCACAAGAAGTCTTTGGCACTGGAAAAATGACCTTTTTCCTGTTCAAAATCGTATTTGAATAAAGGATCGAATTGGGGCCATTCTTTAATGACCTCTTCCATGGATTCGTATTTTTTTATTTCATATTTTCCATGGAACGGTCTTATTATCATTGTGTACTCATACTTAGGCCCTTCTGAATCATCATCTTCATCATCATCTCTTAGCTTTTTCTCTTTTATTATCTTTAGAACAATTCCCCTATCTCCTCCCATGCAGTGTTCCCACACCTCTCCAATTTTAAGTTTATCCCAGGAAAGTGATTTTATTCTTTTGGGTTTTTCAACAACGTTCTTTTTGTGCAATGTTATTTGGGGTTTTCTTACTGCATCTTTCCCTATGGTATAGTTTGTTGTTTCTCCAGGTATAAGTTCTGGTGCTCTCACGCGTAGACCATGTTCGTCAACCCTTGGCTTTGTAAAGCTATTGAATTTTCTTCTCAATTTAAGGTTTAGTAGATTTGCCAGGCCCTCCAGGCCGTTGTGGTAAACCATGTCCTCATAGTTTGGTTTGTAAGAACTCCAGCTTGATGTTTTTTCATATTCGTGTAAAGAGGTTGAGTGGGTTTGGTCCAATAATTCTATAAACTGTTCTTTTGTTATTCCAGGGTTGTCCCGAAGTATTGCCGGAGCTATTAACTTGTTGTAAGGGTAGCCCATTCCAGTTAAAAGAATAGTGGTTATTAAAAAAGATTCTTAACTACAATAATGCATACTGTAAAATATATTTTCTAGCCAATAGACATCCGTCATCTATGCGCGCAGCCTTTTTATATTCCTTTGTCCATCACTACCGTATAAAGCAGTTGTGCAAAGATTAGGGCGGAGGTGGTAGTCATGAATTTATTTAGCGTGAGCTCTCTTTTGGAGGATTTGAAAAAGGTGAAGGATTATAGTGCTATGGCCGATTTGAGGCCGAAAACCATTAGCATGCTTTTTAGTCAGCAGCTGAGAAGTCTGCCGTTAAAAGGAGGTGTGAGAAATGGAAGAGGATATATACATAGAGGAAAGTAGGTCAGCTTTGTTGGAGGATGATGAGATCTCCCCTGAAGAGGAAGGCTTCATGCTTGGTTACGATGAGGCTTAGGATTTTTCTTTTTACTAAAAAATTATACGCACGCTCCACTTTTGCATTTATTAGAGCATTCGTATCGCTCAAATGTCTTAACGCCTTTGTCATCGCAGTACCATTCTTTCAAAATTTTGAGGGTTATGCATAAGTCTTTTGATGCGATTCCGGTTGCATAGCGTGTTGATCCTTGGACAGCGTAGTTTTTCCCTCCGTCACTGTCTTCGCATGTTGAAACGCATGTTCCGTCTGGTTGGCAGTTAAATCCTGTGGCGCATTTGCCGCAACTTATGTTTTTGCCGCAACCATTATCCCAGATTCCGCACTGCTTGCCGAGCTCTTGGCAATCTTTGGGTATGCATTTGCAGTCGTAGCAGCCTGTATGCTGGGGGTCATGCATATACATAGGCCAAGGTAAGCTTTCTGTATCGTATGCGCTTTTAAGATCCCATACATACAAAGTACCTCTACCTTTGTCAAAATCAGCTACCCAGTCATAATCCAAATTTGAACTTGCTACCAAATCAAGTTTTCCGTCATTGTCTAAGTCATCTACAACAGCGGGAGCCTGTGCATCGACCTCAGTAACTTTTGGGAATCCTTCTATTAAAGTACCATAACTAGCCCACGCATAAACACCTCCATGGTCGGTGATAGACGGATAGAATCCGTTTCCATCTGTTGTCAATATGTCTAAAAAGTCATCGTTGTTTATGTTGCTGATTATAGAAGAGTAATAGTCATTCCAGCTGGTATATTGGGGCCAGCCCTTAACAAAACTTGCATCATGGTGTAGAAGTGAGGTTTCGCCGCCTAATCTGCTAACAGCTATTTCTAGATCTCCATCTTCATCGATGTCTCCTAAGGATGGTGTTGACCAGAAGTTATATCCAACTTCAAATGGCCATCCTGGTAGTATTTTTCCGTTTTTGTCAAATGCATATAGCCCACCATACCTAGTATCAGGGAAATAATTGCTATCGTACATCAGTCCAACAACTATTTCTTGGTTTCCGTCATTGTTTATATCTCCAACGACTGGGGAGGAGAATACTTCCCCTTTCACTATTTGGGGCCATCCCTCGACTGGTGATCCGTTAATGTTGTATACTGCCAAAAATCCTTCATTTATCCACTCATTGTTGTCCCAGTCATATCCTCCTGCTCTTTCTGTAGGCCCTGCAATAACTATCTCCATTTGGGGGTCATCATCAAAATTTCCCACTGCTGGACTGCTCACTGTTGAAGCCCCCGACCTGATGTCAGGCAAATACCACTGTGATATCATGCTCCCTTTATTGTTTAGTACTACAATGCTTTCATTTGGGTATGCGTCGTTGCCTTTGATTACTATCTCATTTTTATTGTCCAAGTTTAAGTCTGCCATGAGCATTGTTGGTTGGAAGTCTTTTGGTACTTTTGCCGACCATAACACGGAACCGTCATGGTTAAAAGCATATAATATCGAATTGTCATCATCCTTTTCTAAGAAGTTAAAAGCAATTATTTCCATGTACACATCATTATCTATATTCCCCACCAGGGGGATGTGTAAATTTCCTTCAGAAACCATACCAGAACCGACATTCCTAGTCCATAAAAGCAAACCTTTGTAACTATAAACTCTAATCTTCGGCGGGTTCCCTCCTGTGTAAACTATCACTTCTTTGTATCTGTCATTGTTGATGTCAGCTACCACCGGTTCTAGCGTACCACCCCCTATATAATAAGATAAGGGGTTGGAAGAATTCTTCATCATGTTTATGAGTTCATCTTTTTTTAAAGTTGTGAAGCCTTTATTGGTTTTGTCCAAATGGTGTGGCAATATAATGGTGTAGTAATCAGCTGCAGTTTGAATTTCTGTTGGTTCTTCATATTTTTCAAATTCTATCCTTTGGGGCCATCCATTTTTTAAAGTCGGATCGAAATAAATGTTGCTTATATACTTCTGGGTCAAGTCTCCATTCTTTCTGTATACACTCAATCTTATTTTATAAAAATCTCCTTTTTCAGGCAAATAACTTGTGTTCCACGTTGCAAGTACTCCCTCCTCCACACCAGATTTACCTAGGTTTTTGAGTGTTATACCTCCCTTAACCCAATTCTCTATTTTGCTAAGTACTGTGCTGTATTCAATAACATACTTGTCTAAGTCTTCTGCTGGTACTGTCCCTTTTATTGTTATTGCATCCCCTAGTCTGAATATGTCATTGTTTTGCGGGTAAATAAGTTTAGGTGCTCTTTGTAACGTAACATCCAATTTTGTATCTGTATTTCCTTTTACGTCTACTGTGGTGATGTAATCAATATAATCTTCCTTGATGAATTTTACTTCTCTTATTCCAGCGTTCAATTTGAATACAAGGGATTTTTCCTGGATTATTCCTCTGTAGACAAAGTTCTCATCATCAACATTTTTTACATAAACCTCTGCCCCGGTAGGGTTTGAAGTTACTGATAAAAATCCTAGCTCTTCATCTGAAATTCCGCATCCT
>CAYSAF010000005.1:0-57204 GCA_964428965.1 Candidatus Woesearchaeota archaeon | reverse complement strand
ATGGTAACAGAGCAGGGAACAAGCCAAGAGGGGCAGGTTTAATGCTTGGTTCTCCAACCACAATCAGGAATTCAGTCGTAAGGGAAAACGTACTTGATGGAACTGGTGGGTATGGAGAAGACATCTACTTAGCAGCAGACACGTATGTAGAATACTCAAACGTAGATGAAAACAAAATTTATCTAGCTGCTGGCACTCTGACAATCAGTGATATATCAAGTGCTGACCCTTCTTTTGAGGATCCCTTAAACGTGAATTTCACTCTCGTTCCAAACTCACCTTGCATTGATGGTGGTAATCCGTCAGTTGAATATGATGATCAGTGTACTCCGCCTGGCAAGGGAACATCGAGAAATGATATCGGTTATTATGGCGGAGAAAACTGCAGCTTAGTACTGCCTGATAGGACACTAACTTTAAACAGCATGGCAGGTGGAACAACACAACCAGCTCCTGGGACACATGATTATTTTCCGGTTGAGATATTGTTAGAGGCGCTGGCTGATAGCGGCTATTCTTTCTCTGGCTGGACAGGAGATGTTCCGGTTGGCAAGGAAAACGAAAATCCCCTGTGGCTGTTTATGGATTCTAGTAAAAACATTACAGCCAACTTCGCAGCCTGCACGTTGCCACAAACGCCTTCAAATCCGAATCCTGTGAACCAAGAAACAGGAGTTCCTGTTAATACTTCTCTGAGCTGGTCTTCCGATGGCACAAGCTATGATGTCTACTTCGGAACTTCAACACCAGTTCCTGTTGGTAATGTCACAACCCAGAATTATCCTCTCAGTGGTCTTGACCCTCACACGACTTATTATTGGAAGATTGTTGCTAAGAACAGTTGCGGAGACTCTTCTGGTCCGGTTTGGAGTTTTACAACCCTGAAATATAATCCTCCAGTGGCCAACAATGATGTTTATAGCACGGATGAGGATACACCGCTTAATGTGTCTGCTCCGGGGGTTCTTGGCAATGACACAGATGCTGATGGTGATTCTCTGACTGCCCTGCTTTTTAGTTATCCGTCAAATGGAACTTTGACTCTCAACTCTGATGGTTCTTTCACGTACACTCCTAACACAAACTTCAACGGAACCGATAGTTTCACTTACAAAGCTAGCGACAGCAGAGACCAGAGCAACACAGCAACAGTCACGATAAACGTCAGTCCTTTAAACGACCAGCCTGTAGCAAACAACCAGGATGTAAGCACTGATGAAGACGCAGCAAAAGAAATCACCTTAAGCGGAAGTGACATAGACAGTCAGAATCTCAATTTTAGCATCAGCAAAACACCATGCCGTGGCACACTCAGCACAATCACAGGAAAAGCATGCACACCGAATGGAAATGGCTCAACCTGCACAGCAAAAGTTGTATACACCCCTTATGCAAACTACAACGGCTCAGACAACTTCACATTTAAGGTGAATGATGGTTCTCTCGAAAGTCAAGCTACTGTTATCATAACAGTCAATGCTGTAAATGATGCTCCAGTTGCTGTGAATGATTTTTACAATGTGGATGAAGATGGTGTTCTTGCAGTCAGTATCCCAGGGGTTCTTGGCAATGATACAGATAGTGAGAATAATTTATTAACAGCTTTTCTGGTTAGCGGACCATCACACGGAACCTTGAACTTCAATACAAACGGCTCCTTCACCTACACACCAACTCCCAACTATGTGGGAGAGGACAGCTTCGCCTACAAGGCTAGCGATGGGTTGTCAGAAAGCAACATTGCCACTGTAACCATTACGGTGTTGCCTGCTGAACTTGTTCCAAACCAAGGTGCTTATGGCACGGAAATAAGCATCAAGGGAGAGGGATTTGGCTTATCAAAAGGTAAAGTTATTCTCGGGGAGAAAAACTCCATAAAAATCCTAACATGGGGGGATAACTTTATCAAAGCCCTGGTTAACAAAGCTCTCAAGCCAGGTGTCTATGAAGTTACAGTAATAACGAAGACAAGATTAGCAATCAAGAAACCCGACTTTACCTTCAAAGCTCCAGAGGACGTAAAAATAAATCCAAATGAGGCTGCAGAAGGAAGGCAGGTGAACTTGGTTGGGAAGTTCTTCGGAACAAAGAAGAACAGGATTTACCTCGGGTACTATGCTAGTAAATTCACCATGAAGAGCTGCAAGGTCATCAGTTGGTTTATGGATCCTGTTACAGGAGACAGCGAGGTTGTTTTCGTTGTTCCCAGGATGAAGCCGCAAACTTACAAGCTAATGGTAGACCCTTACGGTTCACCAACCCCTCCACAAGAAGTAGGCCTAATCACTTTGAAGGTTCCGGAAATCATTGATGTGATACCAAAACAAGGCGTCCGCGGTGATGAGATTGGTGTCTGGGGCAAGTTTTTAGGTACGAAGAAGGGCAAAGTCTACCTGGAGGATTTTGACACCAAAAAAAGCTGCAGGATAACAAGTTGGCCTACAGATCCTTTGGCTGATGAGGGATACATCACTTTTGTAGTTCCAAACATAGCCACAGGATTGTATGACCTAACGATAACAAACAGCTTAGGCTCGTCAACAATTCAGGATGGGTTTACTATTTACTAGCCACTGGGTAACAAGAAAGGAGGATTTTTATGAAAAAGCTAACCATTTTTTTAGCGTTGTTTATCTTTGTTTTTGCAGCGAATGGTAATGGTTTTTCTGAGGAGAGGGGTTTTGGTGGAGCAGTCAAGTCCCCTCATCATTATATTGTTTTTGAGTGGGACTTGCAGCAAAAGAGGTTGCAAATTTTGCACCACAAAATTGTGAACATTCAAACTTCAAAGGGGGATAAGTTAAGTTACTTTGAGGAGCATGGCAGACACAATTTTGGGGTAAGGTTACTTAATCAGAAGGGGGAAGAGGTTCATAGAGAGGTTGTAAGTGTCCCTATGAAGTTATATTATGATCACTTGGAGGGGGAAGAGTTTAAAGGTGGCGTCAAGGATGTGGAGAAGGCAGTTTTTGTTGTGAGGGTGCCTGTTATTGAGGGTGCAACAAAGCTTCATATGCATTTGTTGCAGTCTTCTGCAGAATCTAAAGCAGCTACTAAGAATGCTATGGCACCTCTTACAACTGAGGAGTTTGTTTTTGATTTGAGCGATGCTCTCATTCCGATGATGTTGCCTTTTAAATCTGCTCCCGAAGGGGAGCCTGAGTTGGTTTTTTCTAAAGGTAGTGGTGATTCAGCTAACAGGGTAGATATCTTGATATTCGGGGATGGCTACACCTTGGCTGAGAAACCAAAGTTTATCAACGACGTTACTTTCGTCGTTGAAGGTTTCTTTTCTATAAGTCCTTACAAGGGGCATGAAAACTTTGTAAAAGTTGACGGGTATTATGTAGCTTCCACCGAGAGTGGCGCTGATCACCCCCCTTACAATCCTGCTTGCCAACCATGGGATACTTCATGCTGTGGGGATCCTATAATGCTTTACGATCCTCTAGCTGGTAGGTTTGTTGATACATACTTTGGTGCTACGTATTGTGCCTCAAATATTCACAGGGCACTCGTTGTTGATTATAATAAAGTGTTATCGACTGCTGCTGCCATACCCGGCTGGGATCAAATTTGGGTACTTGTGAATGACTCAACCTGGGGCGGGACTGGTGGTGGCATTTCAGTTATTTCTATGAATCAATCTTCAGCTGCGGTCATGCAGCATGAGCATGGTCATAGCTTCACTTGGCTCTCAGACGAATACGAGTATGGCCCTGTTGCAGGTTGGTGTGAGGAGCCTTGGTGTTCTGCAAATGTAACTAACATTATTATCCGTGAGCAAATCAAATGGGGCCCTTGGGTGTTAGAGACAACGCCACTTCCAACACCAGAGGATGAGGCATACAATTATTTGGTGGGCGCTTTTGAAGGTGCATTATATGGTGAGGTAGGAGTGTGGCGTCCTCAGAACCACTGTATGATGAGGGAACTATCAGAATTCTGCGCTATATGCCGTCAGGAGTATGTTTTGAAGTTATACGAAGGTGGTTGGGGAACACCTAGCAACGGCATCGATAATATAGAGCCAGGCTCTGAGATTCCTTCATCTCCAGATGTTTTTGTAGATCCTGGAACAGATGTGAGTTTTTCAGTTGATCTTTTGGAGCCTGTTGGTTCGGCTCTTGAGGTTAGCTGGTTGGTTAACGGTGTTGTTGTTCCAGATGCTAATTCAAATTCCTTCGTTTTTGTTCCACCAGACCCTGGAATATACACAGTTGAGATAAAAACAAGGGATGTTACCTCCTTAGTCCATCCTGCAATGGCTGAGGGTTTATTGGAGAGTGGAAGGGTTTGGAATGTTTCGGTTATTTCTGAAACAGTTTCTACTCCTATTTTGTCTGGTCCGAGTAGTGGTGTTCAGTGGGTTTCTTATTCTTATTCTGGTGGGTCGGCTGTTTCTAGTGCTGGTCATCAGGTTCAGTATTTTTTTGATTGGGGTGATGGTAGTGATTCTGGTTGGTTGCCTGTTGGTGTTACCGGTGCTTCTAAGTTTTGGGCCTCGGCTGGTGTCTATTCGGTAAAGGTTCAAGCTCGATGCTCCATTCATACTTCGGTGGTTTCTCCTTGGTCTGCACCCATTTCTGTTGTAATAACCGGGATTTCTGTTGTTTCTCCTAATGGTGGGGAGTTTTGGGAAACAGGTTCAACTCAAACTATTCGGTGGGTTTATACTGGAAGTCCTGGTAAGTATGTTAAGGTTGAGCTTCTTAAGGGAGATGAGGTGAATCGTACCATTTCCAAAAGGACCTCTACTAGCAGGGGTTATTACAAATGGAAAATCTCTTCAACCCAAGTTCCAGGCGATTATCAGGTTAGGGTTACCAGTACCAGTAATAGTGCTTGTACAGACACTGGTGATGGTAATTTTACTATTCCGCCTCCGACAATTTCTGTAGTTTCTCCTAATGGTGGGGAGTTTTGGGAAACAGGTTCAACTCAAACTATTCGGTGGGTTTATACTGGAAGTCCTGGTAAGTATGTTAAGGTTGAGCTTCTTAAGGGAGATGAGGTGAATCGTACCATTTCCAAAAGGACCTCTACTAGCAGGGGTTATTACAAATGGAAAATCTCTTCAACCCAAGTTCCAGGCGATTATCAGGTTAGGGTAACAAGTACGAGTGGTTCTTGTACAGACACCAGCGATAACATTTTCACTATTAGCCCTTAGTTTTTGGGTTTAGACCGGATTGACTTTACCCCTACGTTAATCCGGTTTTCTTTTTTCATTAAAGTATTGGATATACAATATTTATGCCACTGTTCTATGGAGACTAGTTCTTTGCATGCTAAAGCAACTTGAATAATAAGAATGGGTTGTGATAGTCAAGTAATTCTTCTCAAAACTACAATCATCTTCTTGGAAGACTTATTATTTATTGTTGTGTTGAAATCAAATCCGCCCAATAATGTTACCAATTCAAATTTTTTATTCAACTTTACAAAAAGGTTAATATCAGAAGGAGTCAGCCTCCTGACAGGTGAATCGTCAACAATCCTGAGCTTCTTACCTTTATCATTAATATTTAATATAAGCTCATTTTTTTCCACAAACCTTAGCAAATCGAAAGGAAACCTCCTGTAAACAACATCTATCTCTATTTCACCTCTTTTGATTCCCTTTCTGTACTCCTTAATACCTGCACCAGGAGACGGCAATGACAAAATGAAAGCAGGATTGTCCAACTCAATTATGTAAACACCCCCCGGCTTCAGGCATTTTGCAACACTTTCAAAATGAGAAATGAACTGTTTGTTTTTAATCAAGATCTCAAGGGAGTTAAGCATGCAAATACAGCTGTCAAATTTCCTGGGAAGAGTGAAAGAAGACATATCCTCTCTATAAGCGGCAATAAAATTAGGTTTAGTCCTCATATTCCTCTTTAACTCTTCAATCATTTTAGGAGAAGAATCCAAACCAGCCACCTTAAAACCTAGCTTAGCAAGCTCAACGATTTGAATCCCCGAACCGCAAGCAATATCCAGCACAGAAGACACTTTTATTTTAGAATATTTCTTAATTAAAGTAACGAGAAAACCGACCTCCTGCCGAATGTTACGCTCACCAAAAATCATTTCATAGTATTTTGGATAATCGTACAGGCTAACCATGCACCCTCCTCATAGTTATTTTATGCAAGTCCTTAAGCATCCATTCAGCAACACTTTTTGCATACTCACAGTAGAACTCATCTTTAGCGTATATATGCTTATGGTTTTTGTAAGAATTAAAAGCGCAACCACCTCCGCAGATTCCCAAGGCTATACAACTGTAACACTTTTTATTTAATAAAGGAGACCTCCGAACCCACTTTTTAAATTCTGGATTTTTTTCTAAAACAGGATTATTGTCTATATTTAGATTAAACATTTTGGTGTTAAGAAATGCTGGACAAGTAGCTAAATTACCATCAGGGTCTACTGAGATTTCCCTCCCAGTAGCTGCACAATAATAAATATTAGGCTTTTCATCAACAAATGCAGTCATCTGCCTTAAAATAGTATCTTCATAAACTCCATACTTCCTGCAAATTTTAAATGCGTTTATTACTTGTCTGGCACTATTTTTGCTTAATCTTTTGATAAGTTTATTACTACAGTCCCCTCCAGAAAACAGATTCAAACCTAAGGAATTTATCTTAAAATTTTTGACCATCCAAGGTATAACTTTTGTAAGCTTACCCACATTATTGTTATTAACTGTACATGAAATAGTAGGATTTAATCCTTCGTCTAATAGTAATTTTATAGATTTAATTGTATCATCATAAGTGCCTTTTCCGCTCTTGTAAACTCTATTAGAATCGTTTATATTTTTAGGACCGTCCAAAGAGACGGCAACAAGAATTTTATTCCTCTTTAAAAATTTTGTAATCCCCTTGTCCAGTAAAGAACCATTGGTGATAAGGATTAAGCTAACATGGGGTATATTCTTATGTTTTTCATTTTTTCTAACATCTTCAATTACGAACTTCATAACTTCCGTATTCAATAGCGGCTCTCCGCCATACAAAACCAATTTAGGCGGCTCATCTTTTACTTTTTTGATATAGTTGTAAAAATAATTTAAGGCTCTCTTTGATGTCTCTAAACTCATAACTCTAGGCTTATGATCTACTAGAGAAGAAAGATAACAGTACTTGCACCTAAAATTACAAGCAGTAGTTATTATCATGTAAAAAACTTTAAATTTAGGTTTACTAAAACTCAAGCCTTCTTTTTTTATTAGATAGTTAATTTCATCTTTGGGCTTTCTACTTGCTTTTATAATAAATCTATTTTTAGTTAAGTATTTAATTAAAGGATCTTTCTTCTTGAAATTAAGGGTTTTAATTTTATTTACGGTTTCTTTATTACAAAAGAACTTTTTTAAGAAAAGGGAGTTGTAAACTGCATAGCTATGATACTTATCTAATTTCTTAAAATGCGCAAAAGGGGAAACTTTAATATCTGTATACATATTAATTTATAGCAACTTACTTACTACCTTATAAGTGTCGTTAATTAACTACAACACATACAACACTTGCCTGAGGCATATTCTTTCTTAGCTTTATATAAATCAATCTTCCCGTACATAGCCATCATATCTTTTTTTAAAGGCTCGTACATTCTTTCCTTCTTATCGAACTTGCTTACCTCAAATGGTTCTATTATTTTCTCCAACATTTTAACCCCCCTACTAATTTAATTTTTAGGATTATATGTTATATTTAAACTTTTTGCTTAAAAAAGGGTTGATTGTCTTGCACTGTTTATGTTTTTAAAGTCTTTGAAGTATAATGTTGCTTGGAAGGGTTAGTTTATTTATTGGTATTGAACATAAAATATATTAAAAAATAGCATGTGTAAGATGCAAAGCGTTAAGTTTTTATATTAGGGTTTATTAAATTAAGCTGTCATGAAAAAAAGGTTGGTCTCTCCTGATATTAGAGAAGCTATGATGCTGCTATTCTTTTTGTTCTTGTCCACATTTTTGTTGGCCGGCTGTCAGCAGTCTGTTAAGTATGTTTGTTCTGACGGCTCTGTTGTAACTGACGCTTCGCAGTGTCCGCCTGCAGAAGAGGTTGAGTCTTCTATAACCCCTTCGGAAGTAATTTCTACAGACGTCTTTACTATGAGGGGGGATGAGTCAATAGACTTTGAGGGTAAGAATGTTAAGTTGGTTGAAGTTTTGAGCGACGGTAAGACCTTGGTTGAGGTTTCTGGTGTTCAGCGTGAAAT
This sequence comes from Candidatus Woesearchaeota archaeon, assembly GCA_964428965.1. GTDB lineage: Archaea > Nanobdellota > Nanobdellia > SCGC-AAA011-G17 > VGLX01 > JAWABC01. Next base: position 48,978 of record CAYSAF010000005.1, on the reverse strand, counting down.
CAAGTCAACTAAACAGTTGGAGATAATCAACGGTTTAGAGATAGTTGTTCAGAGCATAAGTTACGTTTTTACAGATCCTGCTTCGAGCTCTGCCACTTTGAAGATCAACACCCTCGTTTTGGGAGAGGATGAGTACTTGTTCTACGTTGACAGGCCGCAGGTTGTTGAAGATGTTGAAGTCACCCTTAGCGGTGTTACCTCTTCTTACATACTTGTTGGTACTGAACAGGTGCCTGGTATGAAGATTTATCCTGGTAGCTCTAAGGTTGTTTCTGGTTTGAGCATCACTAATCTCAAGGCATTCCCTCGAGGAGTAAGGGCAGAAGACTACGCTATCTTGAAGATTGCTGAAGCTTGAGGTTTTTTACCCATTCTTTTATTTTGCTTTCAGCATCGCTTATCTCTCTTCTCTTTATTGCTAGCTCCCCTATGACTTCTGCTTTTTGTATGCTGTTTTTTATTTCTTCAACTATTTTTCCAACCTCGCTTCCGCTGCAGGTTATCAGTATTGCCACCTTCTTTTTTTCAAGGCTGTTTTTTGTTAGGTATGTCCTTATTGCTGGCGGGATATTCCCTGCCCATACAGGAGTCCCTATGACTATCAGGTCGTATGAGTTTGCATTCTGTTTTACCGGCTCTATCTCTGTCATCCTTCTTTTCATTGCATCCCTGCCTGATTTTATGAATCCGAAAATTCCACTCCTTTTTGTTTTGTCAACTATGCCTTCGATATCCGCATTCAGTTCTTTTGCTAGGATTTCTGCTGCAATCTTCGTTGTTCCAGTTCTTGAATAGTAAACTACAAGTTTTTTCATCGTCTTTTTTAGAACCTAAAATTTTATAAATTTAACCTCTCTAAGCCTTATCATGCTTGACAAGTTGGGAGATTCGTTGAAGGGAACGTTGAAAAAGATAGCTCAGAGCCTCTTTGTTGACGAAAAGCTCATAGACGAGCTTGTTAAGGATATTCAGCGTGCTTTGTTGTCTGCCGACGTTAACGTGAGGCTTGTTTTTGATCTCTCTAAATCCATCAAGGAGCGCGCCCTGAAGGAAGAGCCTCCCAAGGGTATGACCAAGAAGGAATATTTGATTAAGGTTGTTTACGATGAGCTTGTAAAATTTCTCGGTGAGGAAAAATCAGAGATTGTTATCACGAAGAAGAAACCTTTTAAGATAATGATGGTTGGCATCTATGGCGTGGGAAAAACCACGAGCATAGCTAAGCTCGCAAAGTATTATTCTAAGAGGGGTTATAAGGTAGCAGCATTAGGTCTTGACACTCACAGGCCTGCTGCCATGGAACAGCTTGAACAGGTTTCTAAGTCTGCCCAGATCCCTTCTTTCATCGACAGAAAAGAGAAAGACCCTGTTAGGATTTACAAGAGGTTCGAGCAGGAGTTGCATAAGTTTGACATAGTTATTATCGATACAGCTGGTCGTGATGCGCTTTCTAAGGACCTGATTCAGGAGATTGAGACTTTGAACAAAACTATCCAGCCTGATGAGAACTTGTTGGTTATCTCTGCTGATATCGGTCAGGCTGCTCAGAAGCAGGCTGAGCAGTTTCACTTATCTTGTCACATTACAGGTGTAGTTGTTACTAAGATGGACGGTACTGCTAAGGCTGGTGGTGCCCTGTCTGCTTGTGTTGTTACAGAGGCTCCTATAAAGTTTATCGGTGTTGGCGAGAAGATTGATGACTTGGAAGAGTTTAATCCTAAGGGTTTTGTTTCCCGCTTGTTGGGTATGGGCGACTTAGAAGCTTTGCTTGAGAAGGCCAAGGAAGCCATGAGTGAGGAGCAGGCAAAAGACCTTAGCAAGAAGATGCTTAAGGGCGATTATAACTTCCTTGATTTGTTTGAGCAGATGCAGGCCATGAGGAAGATGGGTCCGTTATCTAAGGTTGTTGATTTGATTCCTGGTATGGGTAACTTGAACATTCCCAAGGACATGTTGAAAGTTCAGGATGAGAAGTTGGAGAAGTGGAAGCACATATTTAATTCCTGCACTAAGGAAGAGTTGGAGAATCCTGAGGTAATTACTAGGTCTAGGATCGATAGGATCGCTAAGGGTGCTGGCGTTTCAACCTCTGACGTTCGTGAGTTGTTGAAGATGTATAAGCAGAGTAAGAAGCTTATGAAGTTGATGTCTGGTAAGGGTGCTCCTCAGGACTTGGGTAAGTTGATGAAGAAGTTTAAGGGTAAAAAAATTAAGTTTTGAATAGAAAGATTTATATTTTGTGTTTCTCTCCAATTGTTTCATGGAAAAAAGGGGTCAGCTTACTATATTTATAATATTAGGCATGGTTATCCTTGCGGTGTTGGTTCTTGTCTTTTTCCTTTTGTATCGTCCTAGTCCTTTGGGTGTTGTTCCAGAGCAGTTTTCTAGCGTGCAAGAATATGTTGATTCTTGTGTTGAGCAGACTTTGCGCGATGGGGTTACCGCTCTCGGAAGAGGCCCGAATCTCAATTATGAGGCTGCTTTGGCTGATTACATCAAAAATTATCTTGTTTACTGTCCCAATTTTACCGTTGATTTTCCTGACTTGATTGTTAGACCCAAGGATATAGTTTTTGTTTCAGCTTCTCTTAGCAATGATAAGTCTTTGGTAAGTACCATAGTTATTTACCCGATAACGGTTAGGAAGGGAGTTTATACAAAAACCCTTGAGAGGTTTTATGCCGAATATAATCTTATTAATCACGATTGCGCTTCAGTTCCTGTGGATGCCGAGTGTAAAGCACAAATATCAGCCCCAGTTACCGTTAAGGTTGCTGGCATTACTCTTACTTTCAAGCCGGGAGATTTTGTTGGCCTAGGTAATACGTGTATTGCTTGTAAGTAACATAATCCCAAAATAAATCACCCTAAAGGGTGGGGGCTTTTGGAGACTTTATCCATAAGTTCACACGCAATTGCACAGGAAGTGCCTTTGTGTTCATCACTTCGGATGTGGGGCATTGTTACAGATGCCGAAACGCCATCAGACATGCTGTGGTGTTTAGCCAGATTAAAACTGGCGTTGAGATCAGCGTTTAGGGAATAACCGCAATGCGAACAAACAAAAAAACCTTTGGAACGGGAACCAAGATTTCCGCAGTTGGAACAAGTTTGGCTAGTGTGGTAAGGGCTGACTTTAATCACATTGATTCCTTTCTGCAAAGCCTTATATTCGATAAAACTTTGCAATTGGTAGAAGTTCCAGCCGTTAAGCCAGAAGTTAAACTTCTTTCCCTTTCTTTGCTTCCTTATTCCTCTGATGTTTTCCATCACGATAGTTCCAGCTTCGCAACTGGAAACAATCTGTTTGCTGATGTTGTGGTTTGCCCAAGCTTTGAAACGTCTCTCCTTTCCAGAAATCCTCTTGAGGAGTTTTCTGGAACTTCGAGTGCCTTTGGCTTGGAGATTTGCCCTCAAACGCTTATACTTAATCATCTTGCTTTTGATTTTCTTGCCGCTGAAGAACTGCCTATTGCTTGTTACGGCAACGTGGTTTATTCCGACATCAACACCCAATTGAAGTCGGTTAGAAATCGTTTGGGTATTGACATCTCTGGAAAATGTGATATGCAGGAACATCCTCTTATACTTATCGATGGTAAGGAGAGCAGTTTGAGGACTCCAATCAAGATACTTCCAATAACATTCGGGAACTTCGATTGGAATATCAATCCTGCCTTTGATGGTTGTGAGCCTGACCCTATCAGAGTTGAAAGTGAAGGTTCTTTTATCAAAAGCCAAGGGCATATATTCCTTAAAGATAGGTTTACTTCCTTTGTTAGTCTTGACAGATTTGAGGGTTTGGGAAGCTATACGATTAGCATTTATCACAAACTGAGAAGGAATGCTAAACTTCTCTCTAATTTGGTAATAGCAAAGATGATGGAGCTCATACCTATTGTAAACACCAGACTTAAATCCTCTGTCAGCGATGTAAGAAACAGCCTTGCTGTATTGTTTCATAGTTTCGAGAAGCAACCTGTTCATAGGGATTTTAAGCTTAACCGTAGCAACCGACTTCATACTTTTTTAAGGGAAGAACGAGTATTTAAGCTTATCGGAGATGAAAAGGGGCAATTCCTCCCAACACTGAAGTGTCGGGTATCCTTGCCACAAACTTTATGAAAAAAAAGTTTATTTTTGGGATGTGTACCTTTTTTTTACTTGTCTTGTTCTCCTTTACTGCAAGCTCTGTTTCTGTTGGCAACAGTTGGATATGTAAGGGTGTTGAGCTTGTAGGCAGCTATGATCTTGGTAACATACCTCTTGATGCTGTTATAGACTGCATAGATGAATCTTACAAGTTTACTACCGAGGATGAGGCTGCTTTCCTTCTTGTGAACCTTCTTGGCGTAGTTCAAAACGATATTGTAAGTTTTGAGGTTTACTACCCTAACGGCTCTTTGGAGGCCAATCAAACCGCAACTTCAGGGGCGGACCTCTCAAGCGTATATGTTTACCTAATAGTTCCAATAGCTGGTGAAAGCATGCCTTTAGGGACTTATACTGCCAGGGTGGTTTATAAGGGTAATGTCTTGGATTCAAAAACTTTTACCATTTCAGAGCCCGATTATACTTGTGAGAATAACGGCTATTTCTGCTGTCCTGCTAACAAGGTATGTATGAGCAAGCCTGATCCTAAATATGTTTGCACTTCTGGTGCTTGTTGCACCTCTGCTGCTTCCTGTGTGCCTGTAGTTTCTGGTGAGTTGACTGTGAGGGTTGTTACAGATTGTGTGGCAGAGGGCTTGGAGGAGTGTTATAATGTTATAGGGAGTGTCTACGATTATAGCGCTCATGGTGCTTTACAGAACCTTGCAATCATGGAGCTTTTCTTCCGTGACATAGATGTTGATTGTTTTAATAAGGGTGATGTGGTTATAGCTGTGTATGGCGCTACAAACTTTACCAACAGTACGAGTAGGTGGAGGACTTATGCTAGCACTATTACAAAGCTTGCTGGCAACTATTACAGTATTACAGCCCAAATCGATTATCTCGGCTATATTGCTATCATAAAAAGTCCGAAATGTGTGCCTACCGACTGTTTCATACCAGGCTTTAACACCGTACCTTTTGACGGCATGGTTCTAGTTGGCAATCCAATAAAGCTTGGTGTTTGTGGGATAGCTAAGTTCTGTGACGCATCTGCTGATGGTATTTGTGACCGCAGATGCACCCAAGATCTTGATCCGGATTGTACGATGACTTGCACAAGCGCAACAAATGATTGCTGCAATCCTGAGAAGGACGGTATTTGTGATTTGGATTGTGTGCTTGGCATGGATCCTGAGTGTGCTTATGAGTCTTATCTTGGTGGTTTGTGTTATCCCAGCAGTTCTCAAAAACGCGGATTTGCCTCTTGTGACATTCATTGCACAGGTGCTGATCCGTCATGCACTTCACCTAGTTGTGATCCTGCAGCTGATGAGGTGTGCAATCCTAATTGTCCTAAACTTTCGAACGGTGTTGGTTACCTTGATGTCGACTGTTGCGCCCTAAATGGTGTTTCAGTTACCAACGGCCCTGGCGATTGTTGCAATACGGATAAGGATGGTGTTTGCGATCCTGACTGTATACCCGGTTTGGATCGTGATTGTAATATAAACTGTAAAGTGTGTTGAAATGAGGTTACATATGAATAAAAAGGTGTTGTACACGACTGCGATATCGGTCCTGCTGGTTTTTCTAGTAATTTTAATCTCTTCATGTGGTGATTCTGGGGATTATTGCATACCTCCTAAGGCAATTACTGGTGTTTGTCATACTGGTTGTGGCTCTCCTGCTGAATGTCACAAGGCTTACACCGGTGATAAAGGTCCTGATTGCAAGTTCGGCCAGGTTTGTGATAATAAGTGTAATTGTGTGTGGGTTGATAAGGACCTTGACGGCTATCCCTCAAAAAACTTGGGGGAAATGAATTACACGTTGGATTGTGATGATGATGACCCAACTGTTTTCCCGAATGCCCCTGAGATTTGTGACAATAAGGATAACGACTGTGAGAAGAAGTCTGGCAACGATATTGATGAGTCTGGTGTTTGTAACAAGAATGTTTTCTTCTGCAAAACAGCTGACTTTGATACTAATTCATGTAAAAATGGTATGTGGTGTTCCGCAAGCACACTTACTTCTTCTGCTTCTTGCGAGTACATCACAAATGACAATGATGTTGGTACTGATGATGCTTACACATTTGTTTGCGATAATTACTTTGCTGACGGCGATTATGGTTGCTACAAGTTCGTTAAGGGTTCGTTTACTGTCATAACGTCTTGTAATAAGGATAACGTGAAGGATGTCACAGAAGAGTGTGATGGTACTGACTTGGGAGGTCTTACTTGTTTAGACTTTGGTTATATAGGTGGTACTTTGAGGTGTGACCATTGCACTTATGACTTCAACTCTTGTAGGGGTGTCGTTTGCAACCGTAACAACATCAAGGAAACAGGTGAGGAATGTGATGGTACAGACCTTGTAGGTAGGAATTGTCAATTCTTCGGTTTCAAGGGAGGTAACTTGTCATGCAACAGTGCCTGCTTATTTGATACAAGTGGCTGTGGTATTTCCATGTGTGGTAACAACGTTGTTGACTTAGGTGAGGAATGTGATGGCACAAATCTTGGTGCCAGGTCTTGTCAAGATTATGGCTATGTCAATGGCTTTTTATTGTGCGAAAACGACTGCAGTTATGATTACAGCAACTGTTTGAATCGCGTTTGTGACAATAACGGCGCTGCTGAGTCTGGCGAACCTTGTGACGGCGCTGATTTTGATGGCAGAACTTGTCAGGATTTCGATTTTAGCGGTGGTACCTTAGGATGTAGGGATGATTGTGAGTTTGACTTCTCGCAATGTGACAATTATGTTTGTGATAATGATGATGTTGCTGAGGTTGGTGAGGCTTGTGACGCTAGTGATTTGAGGAGCAATGATTGCAAGTTCTTTGACATGTTTAAAGGGGGCTTGTTGAAGTGCGACAGCCTATGTATGTTTGACACCAGCGAGTGTAGCTTGGTTTGTGATAATGATGATGTTGCTGAGGTTGGTGAGGAGTGTGACGGTATTGACTTGAAGGGTAAGACTTGTAACGACTTGGGAAGGCATGGTGGTTTTCTTGCATGCAGTCCTTCTTGTATGTTTGATTTGATTGATTGCGGTCCTGCATGTTTGGAGGAGTGGGAATGTACTGCTTGGAGCAATTGTTCTAAGATGGGTGATAATACAACAAGGTTGTGTACAGACCTTAAGGGCTGTGGCACCAGCTATTCCAAGCCTGTGGAGGTTAAACCTTGTGACCCCTCTGTTTGTGTGGACTATGATAACGATACTTATTGTGTTTGTTTAGGAGGTACTTTGGGTTGTGATTGTAACGATAACAATGCTGGTGTACAACCTAACGCTAACGAGTTGTGTAACGGTAAGGATGATAATTGTGATGCTTTGATTGATTACGGCTGTCCTTGCGAGTTTAACGTTACAAGAACTTGCGGCGTGAACGAGGGTTTGTGTAGGGAAGGTGTACAGCGCTGTTTGAACGGTTATTGGGGTATCTGTCTGGGCAACTACATAGGTCCAATGCCGGAAGTTTGTGATAACGGTTTGGATGAGGATTGTGACGGTTATTCTGACGAGAGTTGCATATGTGAGGAGAATGCTACGCAAGAGTGTGGAACTGATGTTGGTGAGTGTGAAAAAGGTAGTCAGACTTGTTTCAGTAGTAATTGGAGTGCTTGTTACGGTGGTAAGGACAAGGTTCCAGAGATTTGTTCCGGTAAGAAGGATGAGGATTGTGACACCTTCGTCGACTGTGATGATGATTCGTGCCTAACAAATTCTTTGTGTGATGGTTCAACTCCAGGTACTAAACCAACTTGCGTTGATAATAAAAAGAATCAGGGTGAGCAAGGCGTTGATTGTGGAGGTCCATGTCCTGCTTGCGAGGAGCTTTGCGGTTACGGTAAAATAGCAAAAGGATGCTTATGTGAAGGAGTTGTTAGAACTTCTGGTTATTGCTGTAGCGCTAACAAGTATAAGGTTGATTCTTGTTTAGACTCATGCACCGACTCGGACGGAGATACTTTGTGTGATGAAGACGAGATCCGTGACGGTACAGACCCCAACAACCCGGATACGGACGGTGACGGCATTGACGATAACGAGGACGATGCTCCGCTTTGTAACAAGAACGGTGTTTGTGATTCCTCCAGAGAATATCCAGAGAGTGCTGATAACTGTCCTGACGATTGTGGTGAGGGGGTTAAAAACTTGGGCTTGTTGTGGTGGATCATAATAATCTTGTTGGTTTTGATTGTTGGTGCAATAGTGTTTTACTTACTTGCCAAGAAGAAGACGAAGAAAAAGAAGGAAGAGCCCAGGGTCGTTTTGAGTAAGCCTATGATTAAGGCAGGCACCATCCAACCGATAACTGCTGCCAAGAAGCCCATGCGTGACGTTTCAAAGCTTGCTTCTTATCTCGACGGCTCGATAAAGAAAGGCGGGTCAAGACTTAAGTTGAGGGAAGCTGCCTTGAAATCTGGTTGGAGTAACGAGGAGATCAATAAGGCCTTCGAAACCATCGATAAGACTAGGAAGCAGTCTAGCAAGAAGTTCTTTAGCCTGTTCAAGAAATAGATTTAAATAATCTCTTTTTTTATCTCTCACCATGAAAAAGGTTATCGGCAGAGGGGCAGAAGCCATACTCTATCTTGAAGACGGCAGGGTGAGTAAGGAAAGGGTGAAGAAAGGTTATCGTCATCCGGAAATAGATTCGAGAATCAGGAAGTTTTGTACAAGGAGGGAGAATAAGCTTCTCGTTTCAGCATCCTCACTTATCGACGTTCCAAGGGTTTTTGAGTTTTCCGATTCGGACATGAAGATTGTTATGGAGTTCGTAGAGGGAGAAACCATAAGGGATATACTTGATGACACTCCTAAGGGCAAGCGTCTTGAGCTGTGCAGGCATATAGGTAAGTCTGTTGCTCTGTTGCACGATGCCAACATAATCCATGGTGACTTAACAACATCTAATTTTATTCTTAAGGAGGGCAGAATTTATTTCATAGATTTTGGCCTTGGCTTTTTTTCTAACAAGGTTGAGGACAAGGCAGTTGATTTGCATCTCTTGAGGCAGGCCTTGGAGAGCAAACATTATAAACATTTTGAGGAATGTTTCGGTGCTGTTCTTGAGGGTTACAGAAGAACTGGTCTTAACGCGAAGGCTGTTCTCGATCGTTTCTTGGTAGTTGAGAAGAGAGGTAGGTACAAGAGGAAGGGTAGTTAGGAAAATTTTTAAATGGGTTTGGTTTTTAATGTTTTGGGGTGATACAAATGCCGTGTGGTGGTACTAAGAAGAAAAAGAAGAAATAAACTTTATTTTTCTTTTTTATAATACGTTGCTATCAAAATTGCTATTTCTATTGCATATACGTAAGCAAGTATTGGCCATATGCTCTTTGCAAAGCTCGGGTATGTTATTATTAACACAACTGAGAATATGTAATATGCTGCTCTCGATAACGAAGCTATTCTTAATTCATTGCCTTTTACCTCTTCTTTGCCTTTCACATTCCAGAGTGCCAAGGTCATTGCCGCTAGTAAGACTATTAAAATCCATATTATGGCTACTTGTTGGTTCATGTCAATCCTGAAACTGTCTACTACCATGTACATGACTGTCGATGAGAATGCAAACAGTATGTAAGCCACTATTGGGACCGCCCATTTTTCTTTGAGGAACTCGTATGAGAATATCAGCATCAGGGTTATTACTGTCCAAGATATGAAGTTGTTTGCTGGCACTCCAAGAAGGCCTTGCGTTGCCTCATACCCTATCCAGGTCCAGTATCCCTGTTTCACTGCGAAGAATTCTAAAGCAAAGTCAACCATCACAACGAGTATCGGTGTCAGGAATATCCTTGCTACCTTGTTTGTCAGTCTGCTTGCTATGAGGTATGCGTTTAGTATTATTATCCCCCACGATAGTATTACAAACAATGGCACTTTGTAGATAAAGAACAGGAATTGGTTGCTGTAGTAATACCCTCCTATATAGTTTTGGAATAGCAGAACATGCAGGTTTTCGAATAAGGCAGCGAATACTGTGCTTATTATTAGCAAGTCAAGTTTTTTTGTTTTTCTTGCTAGGTATATGTTTAGGATGAACAGTGCTATTATCCCTATTTCTATGAGGAGTGAGAACATTTTTTACCTCTTTCCTTTCTAAACATTTTTTTGTCCTTTTTTAATTTTTCTGAATTATTTAAAAGATGATGCATGTGTTAATTTACTATAAATGAATCACCAAAAAGAAATGTTTATAAAACGCCTAAGATTTGGTAATTCTTGATAGCCCATAGCCCCGTGGAAGAGAAAAAATCTCTGCGGAGTGTAGCGGCCAAGCATAGCGGACTTTGGAATTAAAAATGAAGACATCCGTTGACCCAAGTTCAAATCTTGGCGGGGCTATCCTTTCTTTTTCACAATCTTTATATACTTATTCTGCTTACTACTAAATATGCCAAGACCAAAGAAAAATCCAGAAGCGAGTGAACCTATAGAAGTGGGTGAGGTTTTCACCTATTTTTCAAAGGTCGGTGTTGCTGGAATTAAGTTGACCGACACGTTGAACATCGGTGACAGGATCCACATAAAGGGCGCTACAACTGATTTCGAGCAGTCTGTTGATTCTATGCAGATTAATCATGAGCCTGTTGAGACAGCCGGTAGTGGTGACTCCATAGGTGTTAAGGTCGGAGAGGTTGTCAGGCCCGGAGACAAGGTTTTTAAGGTAGAGTAAGATTTATAGCTCGTCTGTGAAAGAAACACTTAGCGGATTTTAATCCACAGATTGAATTCCACTTTAGAATAAGGTGATCCTTAGGGTAAATTGACTATTCAAATTTTTTTTGTTGTATATACTTACAAAAGTGAGGTTTGAATAAATATGTTCCACCAGTGGACATCTCGACAAGTGTACACGCAAAGCTTATAAACCCTTATGGTATCCCATTTTTTATATACCGTCGGAACGGCGGGAATAAACGCTCGTGGAGATGTTCAAGAGAACGTCTATGAAGCAAGAAGTCAACCTCATGTTGACGCTGAGGACTTCAGTCCCAGTAGTTCACAATCAAGACTTTTTAGGATAGGTCGGTTTCGGCTTACCTATACCAGAAATAGTTTTACCTATTTCTGTATTTTTGAAAAATGGCTCGCATGTATTCAAGGAGGAAGGGCAAGGCAGGCAGCAAAAAGCCTGTCAGGAAGGTTAAGCCAGTCTGGATTAGGTATACTGCAAAGGAGATTGAGCAGTTGGTTGTCAAGCTTGTTAAGGCTGGCAAGAGCGCTTCAGAGATAGGTGTTATCTTGCGTGATACTTACGGCGTCCCAGACGTTAAGACTTTGACTAAGAAAAAGATTTCCAGGATTCTCGACGAGAACAAGATTAGTCCCAAGCTTCCTTATGATTTGGTTGCTTTGATCAAAAAAGATATTGCCATCATGAAGCATCTCGAAACCAACAGGCGGGATATGACTGCCAGAAGAGGGTTGATACTTACCGAGTCAAAGATAAGGAGGCTTACCAAATATTACAAGAGGGTTGATAAGTTGTCTGCTGATTGGTCTTACGATAGGGGTAAGGCCAAGTTGCTGATAGAGTGATTTGTTTTTGATAAGATGGGGTATGAGGAGTTTTTGGGGGGGGTGAAGAGTTCTGTCGATGCTTTTAAGAGATTGGAGAAGAAGCCAGTAAGAATTATTTCCCATCTCGATTCTGACGGCTTAGCTTCGTGTTCTATTTTGATTCGCGCTTTTGAGCGTGAAAGCATTCCCTTGTCAATTTCCATAGTTAGGCAGCTTGACGCTTCTGTTCTGGACGAGTTAAGCAGGGAAGACTACAAGATTTATTTTTTCACCGATCTCGGCTCAGGTTGTCTCAGCTTGATTCAGGATAAGTTGCCTAAGCGTGCTATTTTTGTTTTGGACCATCACAAGCCTGAAGATTTTAAGCCTTCTTTTTTTCATGTTAATCCCCTGATTTATGGTTTTGACGGCGATTGGGAGATCTCAGGTGCTGGAGTTACTTATTTTTTTGCTAAGGCTTTGAACGAGGAGAATAAGGACATGGCTCACATAGCTATTGTCGGCGCTATTGGCGACATTCAGGAGAGGAAGGGTTTCACGGGTTTGAATAATTATATTCTTGATGACGCTGTTGATTCCGGTAAGATTGAGGTTAAGCAGGGTTTGTCTATGTTTGGTATGCAGACCAGGCCACTTCACAAGGTTCTTGAGTTCAGCACAGATCCTTACATCCCCGGTGTTACCGGTAGCGAGTATGGCTCTATCAGTTTTTTGCAGGAGCTCGGCATAGAAATAAAAGATAAGCACGGTTACAAAAAGTTGATTCATCTTGATGAGGAGGATATGAAGAAGCTTGTTACAGGTATTATTCTTAAGCGTCTCGGTTCTGAGAAAAATCCCGATGAGGTCCTCGGTCCTATATTTATTTTGAGTGAGGAAACAGATGGCAGTCCTATGAAGGATGCTAAGGAGTTTTCTACTTTGTTGAACGCTTGCGGTCGTTTGAACAAGCCTTCTTACGGTGTTGGTGCTTGTTTGGGCAGCAGGTCCATAAAGGAAAAAGCGATTAACCTTATGACCAATTACAAGACTGAGATTATTAAATCCCTTAACTGGTTTTATGCTAACAGGAAGACTGGCAGCGTTATAGAAAGGGAAGGTTACGTTATCATAAACGCTGAAGACAACGTTCCTGAACGCCTGATAGGGACTCTTACTTCAATAATTTCTCGTACGAACATCTACCCCGATCACACTATTTTGGTGTCCGTGGCTCACACTGTTGACGGCAACACCAAAGTTAGCGTTCGCATGGTTGGTTTTGATCCTAAGCTTGACTTGAGGAACATAGTCAATGCAGTTGTTAAGCAGATTGGCGGTCAGGCTGGCGGCCACAGGCTTGCTTGCGGTTGTTTGATACCTCAGGAAAAAGAATTAGAATTTATCAAGGTTGCTGAAGAGGTTCTTTCTAAGAAAGTTGGGAGATAAGATATTTTGGATTACAATTGTTTTTGCTTGTTTTTTTGATGTAAGTAGTCTTGGAAGGGTTCTGGAATTGTGAAACCCTCAAAACCCCTCTTGAATACTTCTTTTACAGGTTCGCTTTCGTAAAAAGTTTTAGCCGTTGAGCATAACCTTGAATAAACTTCCTCAATTTTTTTTACATGTTCAAATTTTGGGTATGTTTCTTTTATTTTTTTTTCTGTTTTTTTTATCTTCACCATACCCTGCAAAGTTTCATTAAGATCAGTATTTCTAAACCCCTTGTAGGAATCCCTTAAGTCATGCATATCAACAACTAGTTCTGCAATACTTTCGAATTCTTTTTGAATTTCAGACTCCATTTCCATCTTTATTAGTTAGAGGGATTTATTTATAAATATTTTTAGTTAGATTTGCAGAACCCTTAAAAAATAGAAAGTTTTATTAACCCTGTTTTTGAATTTTGTGTTACAATGGCTCAGTTGGTTGTTAAGAAGAAAAAGAAAGTTTGGTTTAGTATAGTCTCTCCTAAAGAGTTTGGTGATTTTATTGTTGCTGAAACTCTCGCTTCAGACCCTTCAATCCTTACTGGTCGTGTTGTCAGGGCAAGCTTGATGGATCTGACGAATGATCCTAAGAAGCAGAACGTTCAGCTCACTTTCAAGATAACCTCTGTTAAGGAGAAGGATGCTTACACAGATTTGATTCGCTACGAGTTGACGCCTTCTTACATTAGGCGTTTGATGAGGAAGGAAAGAGATAAGGTTGAGGACTCTTTTGTTGCTCTGAGTAAGGACAACGTTAAGGTAAGGATTAAACCTTTCATAATAACAAAGAGCAAAACTCAGAATTCTGTTCTCAGTGCTATAAGGAAGAGGGCTCGTGAGTTTCTTGCCGATTTTTTGAGAGAGCAGACGTATTATGATTTCATCTCTGAAGTTACTTCAACTAAAACTCAGAAAACTCTGAGGGAGCAGCTTAAGAAGATCTACCCCATAGCTGTTTTGGAGTTCAGGGTTGTAGAGAGGGTTTAGATGCCTAAACCGATTGTTGACAAAAAGAAGTGCAAGGGCCACTTCCTCTGTATAGACGTGTGCCCGGTGAACGTTTTTGACAAGGACGAGAAAGCCAAGAAGGTTAAGGTTGTTAGGCCTGATGACTGTATCGGCTGCAGGGCTTGTGAAGCACAATGTCCTGAATCAGCAGTAAAAATTGAGGATTAATTCAAAGTGTATTTCCCATATGGTATAGGTAAAACTAAAGCAATAAATTTTTATTCTGGAAAGTATATGTTACATGTATCAATCTTTTTTGGGGGGTGATAAAGTTGTTTGAGATCGATACACTTCACTTAGTTATAGACGGCAACGGCTGTAACGTTGATACTCTTAAAGATATAGAGGGCATTTACAAGTTTCTTGATGATATACCGTTAAGAATAGGGATGACAAAGATGATGCAGCCGTATGTTATAAAATGGAAGGATAAAGCTTCTGTTTCGGAAGGGGTTACTGGTTTTGTGACAATAGCAGAGTCCCACATTTCAGTTCATACTTTCCCTGATAATGCTAGGGTTTATGTGGATATTTTTTCATGCAAGCATTTTGATAAGGAGAAAGTTCTTGAGATATTCAAGGAGCATTTTGAGCCTGAGAAGGTAGAATTTAAAGTGGTCAGGGAACACGAAGGCATAATTCATTAATCATTCTTGGATTACACTCTTTTTTTGAAGTAATTCTCATATATTCTCCACACATAATACCCCAATCCTAGAATTATTATTGCTATAAGCACAATGTCTATCTTTGTAGAGTATTTATGTATCAATCCCCAGTTCTCTCCTAGCTTTATTCCCGCATAGATGAGTATGCTGTTCCACATGAACGATCCAACTAATGTGTATGCCGAGAATTTTGTTATGTTCATCTTTCCTATTCCAGCAGGTATTGATATGAAGTGTCTAACTACAGGTATGAATCTGCTTGCGAATATCGTTTTTTCTCCATATTTTTTGAACCAGTTTTCCGTCCATATCAAGTGTCCCTCATCGAGCAGCAAGTATCTTCCTACTTTTTTCACAAGTATGTTGCCCCCATAATATCCTATGTAATAGGATATTAGTCCTCCTATCAAGCATCCTATAGCGCTTACCATCGCTGCTGTTAGGAATGAGAATTTTCCTTGTGCTATCAAATATCCAACGAATGGCATAACTACTTCTGAGGGCACTGGCGTTACCATGCTCTCGAGCGCCATGAGTATTGCTATACCCAGATAACCTATGGTTGATATTACCTTTGTTAGTAGGTCAACTAAAAACTCTATCATTTTTATTTGAAAAAGTTTTGCCGGGTTTATAATGCTTTTCCTAATTGTTTTTGAAATGAAAACTTTTTTAAAGCGTTTGTTATAACTATTTCTGTATGCCTCAGTAGCTCAGTCAGAAGAGCGAAAAAATTCATTAATGGATTTTGCTCAGCTGCCTTGTAACTGAGCCAGAAAGCAGTAGGTCGGGAGTGCAAATCTCTCCTGAGGCTTTGGGCTCGTAGTCTAGAGCTCTTTAGAGAATCTAAGAGCGGGCGATG
Organism: Candidatus Woesearchaeota archaeon; assembly: GCA_964428965.1. Taxonomy (GTDB): domain Archaea; phylum Nanobdellota; class Nanobdellia; order SCGC-AAA011-G17; family VGLX01; genus JAWABC01. Next base: position 33,325 of record CAYSAF010000005.1, on the reverse strand, counting down.
GTATGACGTCGCCTCGACACGGCGGAACCTTAGAAAAGGCGCTAAGGTCGGGTGTTCGATCCACCCCGGGCCCATAGTTTTTTCTTTAATAAAGAAAGCTTTTTATATACTAAAATTGTTATTTTTTATCATGCGAAAAAGAGGTCAGGTGACCTCCTTTATCATCCTCGGGGTCATCATAGTTGCTTTGGTTGCCATAAGTATCTATTATCGTGACTACTTGATGGAGTCTCTCTCTTCTATAGGTATTATCAGCGGAGTTAAAGTTCCTCAGGAGTTTCAGGAAATTGATCTTTACGTTGAGGGCTGTGTCGATTATATTTCCGAGGATGGCATAAGATTGTTGGGCTCGCAGGGTGGCTATATTTCTATACTAGAAGATTCTATTCCTGCTGGCCCAGCAAATCTTTTTTCAAACCGTCTGAGCATATTTCCTAACGGTAAAATGGAGGTTCCGTACTGGTTTTACGTTGCTGCCAACAACATTCCCAGGAACGCTGCTCCCTCTATCAGCTCCATGGAGAACGGTTTGGCTTCTTACATAGACTCCAACCTCGATGATTGCATAGACAACTTTTCTGACTTTCCCCTCTTTAAGGTCAGTCAGAAGGATCATAAGACTTCTGTTAAGATTAAGAAGGATTCTGTTGACGTTGACGTTTCATTTCCCATGCATGCCGAGTTTGGTGAGAGTGAATACAATTTCAAGAATTTCAAGGTAGAGGTGCCTGCTGCTCTGGGTAAGCTTTACAGCATGTCTTTGCAGATACAGGATTCTGAGTCTGATTCTTACTATCTTGAGGATAAGACTTATGACATCTTGGTTTTGTATGATGAGATTCCTCTCTCCGAGACTGACTTCAGCTGCTCTCCAAGGGTTTGGTCAAAGGCAAAGGTTATTCAAGATTTTAAGAAATTTCTTTCTTACAACGTTCAGGCTATCAAGGTTAAGGGTACCGATTATGATATCTTGCCAGGTCGTAAGTATTTTGAGTGGAGTGCTTTAGAAACTTCTTATCCCGACACCAGTGTAAACTTCATGTACTCTGACTCTTGGCCTATCTACCTAGACGTTGTCCCCTCACAAGGTGATGTTCTTAAGGGCGACTCCTACTTGAAGAAGGATGCTGGCAAGGCTTTGTCTTACTTATCGTCTTTCTTCTGCATCAATCAGTATAACTTTGTTTATGACATTAAGCATCCCGTGCTAATTATTTTGCATGATGACAACTCTTTTGGTGGTCAGGGCCTTGACTTCCAGTTCGCTACCATGGTTGTTATAGATAACAATCAACCTAGGGAGAACAAGGCTGTTGACTTGGGCATCTCTGATGATGTTGCAACTAACGAGATTTGTAAGTACGCTAATACGAGGATAACTATTAACGTTTTGAGACCTTCTATCGGCAAGGAGTATGTTACTGTTTCTGGTGCTGATGTTTCTTACAAGTGCATTACAACTCTTTGTGGCATGGGTAAGACCGGTTCTGACGGCTCGATAACTGCTAACTTTCCTACTTGTTTGAACGGTGCTGTTATCGCGACTAAAGATGGCTTCCACCAAGGTAAAACCATCCTCTCAACTAACGAGCCTGCTAGCACATCTGTTGTGCTCGAGCCTTATTACGACCTCAATGTAAATGTTAGAATACTCAGTCCTGGAATAAGAAGCCCTCTCGCTACAGAGAAGGTTGTTTTCAACTTATTTAACAAGGACGCTGGTTACTCAACCTCTTTTGTTTATCCAGATGACAAGAAGCTTAAGCTCATCGCTGGTGACTATGAAATTACTTCTTACGTTATTGATGACAGTCCTTTTGAGATCGCTATTCAGGGTAAGGAGGTTGAGCATTGCACCAAGGTCCCTCAAGGAATCCTTGGCATTTTCGGCGTTGAGGAGGAGAAATGCTCATCTGTTAACATTCCCCCAACTACGCTTAAGACAGTTGTTAAGGGCGGTGCTAATTTCAAGTTCACTGCTGGTAGGGATGATTTGGCTTCAGCTTCAAGAGTAACACTTTACACCGTTGCTGGCAAGACTCCCTCAACATACGATGAGCTTGCAGACATTTATTCAACTATAGAAAGTAACGCCCAAAAATCATATTTCATTTATCCGGGGTTTGAGAGATGAAAAAAGAGTTGATCGCATTTTTCTGCATTGGCCTTGTAATTACTTTGCCGATGGCTTTTGCTGAGGATGCTGCACCTGAGTTCAGAAAGATTAATGTGGATGAGTTTGAGGAGCGTGAAGCAGGAGAAGCGATATTAGTTGAGGTCAGGTCTTACGAGCCTAAGATTTTGGTGGCTTCTGCTATCGAGCAGGATGACGTTCCCGTGTTTGTTTTTTTGGCGGGTACTTCTCTGGGTAGCTTTACAGCTCCGGAGTTTATTAGTTCAGGAAGGTTGACTGTTGTCCAACAGGGAGATGTGTTCTACGGAGTTCCTCCTATTAAGACCGTTCATATCAGGGAGCGTGACTTTGATAGCAAGTACATAAGGTCTGTTACCTACAAGAGTCCCAAGAACGGTCTTTATTCGATGGATAATCTTGGTTTCCTGATTGTTAATCTTAAGCAGATTCCTAAGGAAAAAGATGTTCCTGACGTTATAGATGCTAACATAACAGCAAGAATCGAGTTTGACATGGAGCGTAGTTACGGCATTGGAAGGCAGACGTTGATACTTAACGAAGAGGCTGATGAGAAAACCTTCTTGAAGAAGGCTGATTTGAGGGATAACATGGTTTTCTCCGGTAACGCTTATGTTCGTGCTGTTAAAATTCAAGATGATTCCGCAGACCTTATGGTTTATGACACTGCTCTTAAGGGATTGGGTAGCAGGACAAATGTTAAGGTTGGTCAGATTTCCTCACCAATAACCTTGCGTGGCACCCACTCTAATCTCGTTCAGGATCAGTTCAGGTTGCAGGTTGACTCTATAGTTGATCCTCAGCGTGAGTATGCTGAAGCTGAAGTGAGCATAGACGGCTCCCTTCCCGAGAAGAAGATATTGTACAAAGGTGCTACTTTGTATTCAGGTTCTAGTTTGAGGGTTTCTGACGTTAGCAAGATTGCGGTTGGCAAGGAAACTATAGAATCTGTTAAGATAGCTGCTACTTCAGGCACTTACATAGCCAGTCGTAATTACACCAGCAAGTATAACCTATTGAGTGTTGAGTTGCAGAAAGAAGCTTATGAAAACAGGGAGTACAAGAAGGGTTCTGAACTTAAGAATCTCTTCAGCAAGGGTAACTTCAAGTTTGGTGATTTGCAGAAGATTTTGGAATCGGATATAGAATTTGATGAGGCTACTGTTAATGCCCTAAAGCTTGATCAGGATTACAAACCTGTTAGTCTTGGTGGTAAGGTTAAGACTCTTGCTGGCATACTTTCAGATTTGAAGTTGTCTCCCGAGATAATATTTGACGAAGCTAATAAGAAGGTAATAATAAAGGTTTTCAATAGTACTGAAAAGGAGTTTGTTGATGTCTGTACATCTGCTGATATTTTGTATTCTCAGAACGCCTATTTTAATGAGGCTGTTAAGAATAAGTTCTATGAGTTTTTCAGGGACGATGAGACTTTGTCGCATTACGAGAAGAAGCGTTTGCTGTGCTCTGCTATAGATGTTTTGAAGAGGGTTTCTTCTTCTTACGCTGATGAGAAGGATCAGGCTAGAGGTGTTAATTATGGGCCTGAGGCTGATTACTTGATAGGTAAGTGTTATGATGAGCTTTCCAAGTTGAGTGACGTTGCTAAACCTGAGCTTGCTTCTAGGAACGCCCTTAACTACTATAAGAGGGCTCAGAGCACTGGCTTCCAAGCTCCTGATTTGCAGGCCAAGGTTGATGAGTTCAGCAAGAATTTGATTAGCGGTGTTGAGAATTATGACGTAGCTGTGGACGATAACGGTCACGAAGTCATAATCCACCTGTTGCAGGTTGTTGATAAGAAGGGTGCTCAGTTAGATGCCTCTGCCAGGGTTTCAATAAATAATAAGCCTGCGGCAGTTTTTAGGACAGGCGATTCCTTGTTCCCTAACGAGCCGAAGGACATGGACAGGTGTAGGGTTAAGGAGATTAGGAGTGCAAGTGTTGTTATCGAGAATTGTCCCAAGCACAATAGGGAGGGTAAAACAGAGCCGAACACTGCTATGCCTGACATAACCCTTAACGAGAATGCTTTGACTAACATAGAGGGTTACAGGGTTATGTTGCTCGGTACTGAACTTAATAAGCAGGTTTCTGTTACCGTACTTCCTGGATCTGGTAAGTCTATGTTCTCAGAGTCAAGCTTCATGCTGCACATCCCTGTTGAGAAGCGTGCTATCAAGTTGAACCCCAATAAGATTGATGATAAGATTAACAAGACCGAGGAGACAATCAAGAAGTTGACTGACATAATAAACAATCTTGATAAGATTATTAAGTCTTGGAAGGCTGTCTGTCTTGCTACTTTTGCTTTCCTTACACTAAAAAATTCTTTCGGAATATTTGGTGGTGGTGCTGCTAGGGTTAGGGCTAGGGAGCGTGTGTTGGTTGATAGTGGTTGGAGGAAGTATTGCGAGATGGATTCCGGTCCCGGCAAGACTTACAAGAGTTATGATGAGTGTGTATTTGAAAATGTTGACAGGATTAACAAGAACATAGATGCTGTTCAGAAGTCTTTGGAGTCTGCTGATAAGAACTACAAGAAAGGCACCGATAACGTTGCCGGAGTTGACATCAAGGGCATTAGGGAGTTCCAGAAGGCAAGTGGCGAGGAGCTTTATTCTGAGCAGAATTTCCAGAATCTCGTTTACCTAAAGGAGTTGAACGATGCTTGTGGCAGCGTTACTAGTTTTGGCAACGATGTTAAGGGTAAAGCATATCCTAATGCTTGTGCTGATGTTTCAAAGAGGTACTCTGATGCTTTGTTCGAGATTCAGAGTGCTAACTCAAATCTCGGTGCTGCTTCTACAGAGTTCAAGAGTAAGAAGCTTGATAACTTCGAAGCTTGGCGTAAGGAACACAAGGACAGCGCTCTTGCTGATTTCCTCAATGCCAGGACTTCTGAGGTGAGCAAGTTGAAGTCCGAATCTCAGTTTAAGACTTTTGTAGACCGTACATATAATTCTTTCACAACGAGCAACAAGCCTGTGCCTGCTGAGATAATTAAGGGCAGCGATAACAAGTATTACTGGGTTACTCCTTATGGTACTGTTCAGGTTTACAAATCTCAGTCTTCAGACGTTGTTCCTTCTAACGAGTATTACTATATTAACAGTAAAGGGAACAAGATTAGGCTCGATTCTACTCAGAAGGCCCCCGAGGCTAAAACCTTGAAGGTTTCTTCTGTTATATGGGACCCCGGTAAGACCGCCGGCACTGCTTACAATCCAGATGGCCTTGCTTATCGTGTTGCTGCAGATCCTAAAGGGGAGGCTGTTATTCAAGACGATCCTTTCAAGGGATTTACAGCTACTACTTACACAGAGACTGCTATGGGTGACTATGCTGGTTTGAGGCAGACATACAATCCAGGGGCTACTTATGAATGCTATGAAGATGGCAAGCCTTACTGCATTCCATTAAGCAAAGGTAATTTTGTTAAGGTGTTGGAGTTTTACAAGGATGGCAGTCCTAAAGCAATGAATATTTGGAACGTTGGCCCTGACGGAAGACTCTGCACAGATGATGACCTTCCTGCCGCCGGTGACCCCAAGTACAGCACCTGTGCCCACACATCTTCTTTGATGAACAACAAGGAGTGTAGCAGAGTTCTTTCAGAAGTCCAGTCAAAGATTAATTCCGCTGCCAGGTACTGCAAGTCTAAGAACCCGCTGCGTTCTGAAGACGGTCACACTTTCAAGCATAGCATCGCTACAGCTGCCCAGGAGTCTTACTCCAAGGCTGGCCACTGTGAGGATGCGATGGAGGTTGAGGACTGTAAGTTGATGTTCGCTGTTTGCGATCCTGTCATGTGTCCTCCTTCGAGGTTTAACCTTGCCGGTAACTGGCCTGTTGAGGACGTTACCAAAACCGGAATTATAGGTTCCATAGTTCTTGGTCTGCCTAACTTCCCGACGGATCCCATACCAATCTGCTTGACTGGTGTTTCCGCTGGTTTGAAAAACATAAGGTCCGTATTCGAGGCTTACAAGCAATGTTTGATTACGATGAAGGTTGAGGGCAAGTCCGTTGGTATCTGTGATAAGATCAGGTCTGTTTACCTGTGTCAGATTCTCTGGCAGGAGGCCATTGCTATTTTCAAGGTTAGGGGTGGCTTGTTTGATGTTATTGGTAGTATGTTCGGTAACTCTGCTGGCGGAGGCGAATACTTTAGCTTTAGCGATAACTTTGCTAACGTCGAGAAGTCTGTTAATTATTTCACTCAGAGTTATGCTAGCTCTGTGTTTGCTGCTCATAAGGGCAAGTCTCTTGAGGAGGTTGGTACTGAGATTTGTAAGTCTGCTGTGTTCGGTAAGTTCCCTGGATTGGGGGAATACTTTGATCACTTGACTGAGCCTGAGAATCCCCCTCAGTTTACTGCCTTGTTTGAGGAGATGCCCTATTCTGAGACTGAGAGGAAGTCTCAGTACTCTGTTTACTATCACATATATGCCGGAACGGATGTTGAGGTTCAGTATTCTGTCTATTTGAAGAGTCCGACCAACAAGAAGTATTATGTTACAGAGCAGTGTGAGCGTCGTAACAGGAAGATTGGGGTGGGTAGCTTTGCTGATTACAGCATTACCTGTGTTACTGATACTGGTTATACCCAGATTTGTGTTGAGATTAATGGCAAGGAGGATTGCGGCTTTGGTAAGGTTAGTACTGCCTTCAGCTTGAATTATTTGAACGACATGGTTGTGCAGGATGAGGCAAAGAGGCAGATTACAAAAGCTGAAGACTGTGTTCCTGAATATCCGAGGACTAGTCCTTCTCTGGGCTCTGTTGCCTTGCCTGGACAGGTTAGTTTGTTGAGAACGGGTATTGTAAGGGTTTGCAGTTTTGACAATCCCGGCAAGGGTGCTAATTATAACAACTGGAGGCAGGTGGGTACTTGCATCGACAAGGACGGTAAGAGTTGGGGTAGCTGTTGGATGGACATGTCTACCGTTGATATTAAGCAAGTTACTGAAAGGTCTGAGTTAGAAAAAGAGTTGGAGAAGAAAGGTATTGAGATTGACGCTAAGAAGAAGGGAATTCCCGAGTCTGCTCTGTTGAGGGCCGATGCCAGTAAGGAGAAGCTTAAGCAAGCTTATGACCTTATGTTGCTCAAGACCTGGCCTGACTACATAAAAGCGCTTGCCATATTGCAGGAGGTTGTTGACCTGTCGATAGATCCTAACTCGATTGCTGATGCTCTTTACAAGATAGGGACTGTTTATTACGAGTTAGCTTTGACCATGGCTTCGCCTCAGGATATGGAGGAGGTCGCTAAGGTTCAGCCTCCTGATACAAAGCTTCCCGGTAGTAACCAAGTTAAGAAGGAGATTTGCTATAATGGAATCCCTGATACCGAAGAAAATTTGAAGGATTGTGAGCACCCTTCTTGCGACGGACAGATGTGTGATCCGTGTGTTGCAGAGAGTGAGGACTGTTCGATGAAGCGTAAATGTATAAATGGTAAGTGTTGTCAGTGTGACCCTTCATCTCCCTGTTGTGATGAAAAATGTAACTTCAAGCCTAAAACTAGTGTTTGTGAAAGTAAAAAAGTGTCTAAGTGTAAAGATGTGGTTGAAGCTATTTTACTCATCACCACTCCAGTTGAGAAGCACTGCACTGGTAATAGCCAGGCTTGTGATGGTCAGGAGGTTGAGATTACAGAAAGAGATGAGATAAAGACTTGTTATGGGGATAAACCTTTGTGTGATGCTGTCAAAGGTGATTGTGTAGCCAGCTTTGGGGATGTTGGGGTAACTGTTTGATTTGAAATGGAAAAATCTGGTTTTTTAAAACTTCTGAAAAAGAAAGTGTTGTTTGTTCTCCTAGCTGATTTTTTATTCTTTTCGACTCTACTCTGGTTCCTTGTTTATGCTCGTAACAGGATTTTTTCTTATTTGGTTGTCATACAGCAGTTCGCTCCCAAAATTACTGGCATATCTTCAGCCCTTGCTATGGAAGATGCTTCCAGCGTTGGGCAGCTTGATGCTTTGCTCAAGGTTGTAGAACCGATAGTTAACGAGGCCAATTTTTTTATTTATTTTGTAGTTCCCGTTATGATCTTCCTGTTGTGGGTTCTATTACAAGGATTCAGTTGGGGTTTGTTGAAGAATGATTCTGTTAAGAAGGCTTTGCATTTCAATTTCTACCCCAAGTTTGCTTTGTTTAGTATTCCACTTTTTGTAGTTGTTTTTTTCTTATTTAGGGGTTTCTTGAATCTGGCTGAGCAGGTTAACTTAACCAAGTCTGTTATCCTTTTCATAGTTTTGTTTATCGTTTTTTATTTCACGATAATCTCCTACCTGGTTATCGACAGAGCCAAGTTTTTATCCAGCCTGGTTAATCTTTCAATCAAGAGGTCAAAAATATTTTTCCCAGCTTTCCTTCTTTTCCTCATTATATTTTTGTTAACCCTAATCCTGTTCTTTAATAATTATATATATGCTTTGTCGCTTATCCTTCCTTCTGCTCTTTCAATATTTCTTTTCTTGTTTTTCATGCTGTTGTTTAGCTGTTCTAAGTGTCTTTTAGAATTCCTCTCGCAGTGAATGCGGGAGACAGGATTCGAACCTGCGTAGGCACTAAGCTATACTGTCCTGAACACTGCTTATTTTCCTAACTCTTAAAAGGTTACATCAAAACGTAACATTTATAAACTATTTGTTACACTTAAATGTAACATGGAAATAGGAAAATTGGGTGAATGGAACCCTTGGTGGGAAGACAAAAAAGCAATTGAAGAATTGTGCGGCGAACATAGGGCGGTATACGACTCTTTGCTTGATTCAATTAGGATTAGGGAGATAACAATAATTGTAGGGGTGAGAAGGGCTGGAAAAAGCACTTTTATGTACCAGATGATTAAAAGGCTTTTAGAAAATGACATAGAACCAAAACAAATATTGTTTGTAAACTTTGATGATAAAAAGCTGTCTCCAGACCATTTAGATGACATATACTTGAGCTATAGAGAAAACCTTAATCCTGACAAAAAAGCGTATATATTTTTTGACGAAATTCATAAAAAAGAAGGCTGGGAATCTTGGATAAGAAAAAAATATGATTTAAGAAGCAATGATAAATTTGTTATTTCTGGCTCCTGCTCTTATTTATTGAAGAAAGAATACTCAACTCTTCTTACTGGGAGGAATTTAACCTTTGAGGTTTTTCCTTTAAGCTTTGAAGAGTATCTCTCATTCAAAAAGGTAGAGCTGAAAAAAGAAAATATTGGTAAGGGGTTAATTCTTGAAAAAACAAGGGTAAAAATAGTCAACAACTTTAAGGAATATCTTGAACTGGGTGGTTTTCCGGAAGTAGTTTTAAAAGAAGAGTCATTTAAATTTAAGTTATTAAAACAGTATTTTGATGACATTTTATACAAAGATATAATAGACAGGTATAATTTGAATAGCCAGAAAACAAGAGATCTTGCGTTATTCCTCATAACTAATTTTACATCTTTAATTTCATTAAGAAATTTAAGAAATTCATTGGGTATATCTTATGACTCTACTAAAGATTATCTTTCATATTTTAAAGAGGCATTCTTGTTCTTTATCTTAGAGCATTTTTCTTATTCATTAAAGGAACAGAAAACACTGCCGTCAAAAGTTTATTGTATAGACAATGGTTTGAGAAATGCGGTCTCTTTTAAATTTTCAAAAGATGAAGGGAAGCTTGCAGAAAATCTTGTTTTTCTTGAACTGAGAAGGAAAGAGAAGGAAATTTATTACTGGAAAAATGAGAAGCATGAAGAGGTAGATTTTATAGTTAAAAATAAAAATGGTGGCTTAAATGCAATAAACGTTTCTTACTCTGATGAGATTGATAAAAGGGAAATTAAAGCTCTATTGGAATTTAAGAAAAAATTTAAAAAAACCAAAGAAATGCTGGTTATAACAAGAAATACAGGGAAAACTGAATTACATAATAAATTAAAGATTAAGTTTGTTCCTTTGTGGAAATGGCTTTTATCTTAACCTGTCAATGCATTTTATATGCGGGAGACAGGATTCGAACCTGCGTAGGCACTAAGCCACACGGCCCTGAACCGTGCTCGTTTGGCCGCTCCGACACTCCCGCATACTAATATTTACAAAACTTGGTCTTTAAAACTTTTTGTAGAAGTGATGCGGGAGACAGGATTCGAACCTGCGTAGGCACTAAGCCACTGGGTGTCTTCAAGTCACAGCTTTTCGCTCCTAACACCCATGACATACCTAAGCTTGGCCGAGTTTTTTCTCTCCAGCCCATTTGGCCGCTCTGGCACTCCCGCTCGTTAAGAATTAGATTTTTCCTCGTTTAAAAAGGTTTTGAAATCCTATTTATGATACCCGTTTCCGTTTCCGTTATATTTGTGTTCCAGCCCTTTTAATTTGAAGTTTAGTATCTTGTCGCCGTCGCCCAAATCTATGTATATCTTTCCGTTTTCCCTTTTTATCGGAGCTGGATTGTGGCTGAGCACAACTATTAATTTTCCCTTCTTGTTTTCTTCTCGCAATGCCTTGTACACTTTGTGTGCATCAAACAGATATTCGACAATAGAATCTCCAAGTTTTTTTGAGTCTTCAACAATCTCACTTAGCTTTGCAGGATTAACCTCTTTTAGAAGCTCTTTTATTTGGTCTTCAAGAAACATATTGTTGTTGGCATTCATTTTTCACCTTGTGTCGCTCCTTTAATCTCTAGTGTTATTTTAGAACTCTAATCATTTAAATATTTTTTGCTCACTTCTTCATCCAGTTGTAATGCCTAATCTTCCTAGATTTTCCAAATCCGCAGCTTGAACACTTCTTCTTTCTTATGTGGAATGTTGGCTTTCCGCATCTTCTGCATCTGATAAAGTTCTTTTTGCCAGACTTCAAACCCATAGAAGCTGTTCCCTTCACCATCTTTGCCTCAAGCCTGCGATATCAGAACTATCATGTCTCCCCTGACGAAGACTGTTCCCAGCTTTCTTTTTAGTTGTCCTTCGGCATGCTCTTCCGCGTCCGCTATTACCACGTTTATGTGTATGTCGAATGCTTTCAAAGTTCCTATTATCTGCTTCTGGTTTTTCAGCTCTATTATTACTCTCTTGTTTCTCGCTGCGTTCAATGCATCCAAAGGTCTTTCTGCTTCCATTATCATTTTTAGGTAATGCGGTTCTTTTTAAATCTTTGTGAACTACTACTACGGAGTTAAATCTGTAGTGTCAACTGGGTTGACTTCTTGTTTCACAGACATTCCTCTTGGAACGTCTCCGCAAGCGTTTATTCCCGCTGTTCCAACGGTACAAAAATCCAAAGCTAGCAACCTAATAACTAATGCTGATACAACATCGCGATCTAATTCCAAACCACATCTTGTGCATTTGTGAGTTCTAACTGCTAGGGATTTCTTTACTTTGTTCCCGCAGATGCAGTACTGTGATGTGTTCCAGGCTTTGATTTCTATTATTTGACTACCAGTTTCTTCCGCTTTGTAAGCCAAAAATTGTAGAAATCTATTCCAACTAGCATCATATATTGATTTTGACAGGTAACGATTCCTAACCATGGTATTGATTGAGATTTTTTCTACAGCAACAAAAGAATACCTGTTAACCAGCTTTCTTGATTCTTTGTGTAGGAAATCATTCCTTTGGTTAACTATCCTCTCATGAAGCCTTGCTATTTTCAATCCCCATTTTTTACAGTTGTTGCTTCCTTCCTGTTTCTTAGAATGTTTTTTCTGCAGGAAGGCCAGTCTTTCTTCAGATTTCCTGAACCATCTCGGATTGCTTATGATATTGCCTTCACTGTCAGCATAAAAACCATTAAGACCTACGTCAACACCCGCACACTCTTTAATCTCTCTTTTTCTTACTTTTTTCTCTACTATCACTGTGAAGCAGGCAAACCACTTACTGGTACGGCTCTTTTTTATAGTTAAAGTTTTTACTTTACCAATTATTTCTCTGTGAAGCTTGATGTTTACAGCACCGATTTTTGATAACCTAAGCATGTTGCCTTTAAGTTTGAAACCGCTTTGTGGGAAAGTAAAAGAATCATACCTATCCTTAGACTTAAACCTTGGAAAACCTGCCCTCCTACAATGCTCAATCCCTTTAAAAAAATTCTTGAAAGCCTTGCTTAACCTATCTGAAACATCCTGCAAAACCTGAGAATGAACCCACCTCAAATCAGAATTTATCACCCTCCAATCAGGAATAAGACTGTTAAGATACACTCTACTAACAAACCTTCTTTCAGAGAAATACGCCTGTTTCTCATACTCCAACTCAGCATTATACAAAAACCTGCAACCATCAAGCGTTCTTTCCATAACATCAGCAACTTTTTTGGATGGGTACAGCCTGAACTTATAATTACGCACCACAACATTCCCTATCATACTCCCTAGAAGACTTTGAAGTTTATAAGTTCTGCGCGCACAACTGACGGGTGTCTATTGGAGGGGAAGTATATTTTGTAAAGATATTATCTCAAAGTCAGGTTCTAAAATGAGTATCACAAATTACTTGTTAACTCTTCAGTGTCTGAGAGAGAAAAAAACCAAAACTTATTTAAACCCCGCATTTTTAGTTTTGTGTTTATGGTAATCACTCAACACAGGTCAAGGAGAAAAACTTCTGGCGGTAGGTACAAGTCTTGGAGGAAGAAAAAAATCAGGGAGTCTGGTAACTTGCCTGCTTACACGAAGCTCGGTAAGAAGGTTGTTAAGTCTCATAGGACTCTGGGCAGTGGTAAGAAGCTTTTCCTTCTTTCTGCAGAAACAGCCAACGTTTACGATCCCAAAACAAAGAAGTACGCTCAGCTCAAGATTGAAACGATAGTCGGGAATCCTGCCAACAGGCATTTCGTGAGGAGAAACATAATAACGAAGGGAACTATAATAAAAACGGAAAATGGTAACGCCAGGGTTACCAACAAACCTGGTCAGGAAGGTGTCATTAACGCTGTTCTTGTTTGATCATCTGTGGTGTTCATTCTTCGGGTGCTCATGGCCCATTGTTTTTCTCTTTTTGAGGTAATCCAGGTGTCTCTTTTTCTCTTCGAGGAATTTTTCTATTTCGAGTCCGTATTTGTTTATCATCATCGCTGCGTAATGCCCCCCTAGGAAATGTGGCATTAGTACATAAGTTGCCCCCCTCTTGTATAACCTGTTTGCCTCTTCGAGTTGGTGTGATATTAGTATCGTTATGGCTTTTTTGTTCGCTGCTTTTATGTTGTCTATTATCAGCATGTTCGTTTCGAAGTCTGGGATGGTTGATAGTGCTATTTTTATTCTCTTGAGGTTTAGTTGGTTGTAAAATTCTGGATCGTCAGCATCTCCGTACTTGCATTTTATCCCTTTTCTGTTCAATTCTTGTATCGTTTGAGGGTTATAATCTATCACTATGAATCTGTGTCCTCTTTTCTTAAGCGCCTCTAAGAGGTCAAATCCTATTCTGTTGTAGCCGAACAGTATGGCTTCGTAATCTTCTCCTTTGTATTCCTTTTCTCTTTGTTTTCCTTTCTTCTCGAATATCGAGAGTGTTTTTGCTAAGTAAGGGTAAACCTTGTTTGAGTACATTACGAAGTATGTTGATCCTGCTATAGTTATAAGTCCAACCAAAGTTAGTAGCTGTAGCGCTTCTTGTTTTATATGTCCCACGGTTATTCCCATAAGTATGAGTACGAGTGAGAACTCGCTTATCTGTGCCATGTTGAGTCCTGTCAGAAATCCGTTTCTCTTGTTATAGTTTAGTATCCCCATTATTATCATCACTGTGAGCGGTTTTCCTATCAGCACAAATAGCGATAGTATTATTGCTGGGTAGATGAATTGGCTTATGCTTCCTACTGATAGTTGTGTTCCCAGCAGTATGAAGAATATTATCAGGAAGAAATCCCTTAGTGGCTTCATCTTTGAGGTTATCTCATAGTGGTATGGTGATAATGACAGGGTTACCCCTGCTACCAGCGCCCCCATTTCTATTCTGAAGCCGAAGTAGTTGAATAATACTGCCAGGCCGAAGCCCCACCCTATCGAGAAAAGGAAGAGGAATTCTTGTGAGGATGCGAAGAACTTGCAAATTCTTGGCAGCAGGTATATGCTTACCAGTATCAGTATTCCCACAAGTATTATGCCTTTTACTATGGTTATTACTGCCATGTCCAGCACGTTTACCTTTTCAGAGAAAGATGATATTATCACAAGAACTGTTATTGCAATGAGGTCCTGCACAAGTAGTAGCCCTATCGATATCTTTCCGTACATCGTTTCCAGGTCTCTCTTGTCTGAGAGCAGTTTCATTATTATGATCGTGCTGCTGAAACTTAACGCTATTGCTATGTAGAACGATGTTGTGCTGTCTATCCCCAGGAATCTGCTTATGAGGAATCCTGCTATGAACGTGAAGAAAACCTGGCCTAATCCTGTTATTAGCGACACTTTTCCCACTTCTTTTATTACCTTCGGGCTCAGGCTCAGCCCGACTATGAACAAAAGTAAGGCCACACCCATCTGTGAGAAAGTCTGTATGGTTTCTATGGAGCTTATTGAGCTTAGTAGGTAAGGGCTTAACAGCAGCCCTGTTAGTATATACCCTATTATCAACGGCTGTTTCATTAACCTCATCAATCCAGAAATTACCGCGGCTGCTACTATTATGAGTGCAACCTCTACGAATATGTCAGCCACTTGTCCACCTCTTTTCTTTTTTATAAAGTTAGACTCTATCTTTATAAAACTTATTCTTGGTTTTTATAAAAACGAAAGCTTTATATAGTGGATAGTGGGTATAATCTTAAAAAGTTTATTATTACCCTTTTCAAGTAATAAGAAACTTTTATAAAAGCCTCTTTCGCGCAAAGGAGTCCTGAAAATGCCAACCTACATCAAGAAATGCCCCGAATGCGGCGGCATCAACTTAATTCTGAACAAAGAAAAGGGTGAGGTTATCTGTAAAGACTGCGGTTTAGTGATTGAGGAAAAAATGATCGATTTTGGCCAGGAGTGGCGTGAATTCGACCACGACCAGGCTGATAAGCGTCGTAGAACAGGCGCTCCTATGACCTACACCAAGTATGACAAAGGTCTTGGTACTGACATAGGTCAGAAGGGAGACGTTTACAAGCTTTCTGGCAAGGAAAGGAACAAGTTCTTCAGGCTTAGGAAGTGGCAGTACAGGATTTCAACTGCCATCGAGCGTAATTTGAAGTTAGCCCTCGCAGAGCTTAAGAGGGTGTCCTCATACTTGAAGCTTCCAAAATCTGTGGAGGAAGAATCAGCTAGGATATATACGATGGCTGTTCAGCGTGGCCTTGTACGTGGCCGTTCAATGGAATCTGTGGTTGCTGGCTCTGTTTACGCAGCCTGTAGACGCCATGAAGTTCCGAGAACCCTTGACGAGCTGTCAGAAGCTTCTGGCATCGACAAGAAAGAGATAGGAAGGACTTATAGGTTTGTTACCAGGGAATTGGGCATAAGGATTCTGCCGAGCAACCCTGTTGATTACCTGCCTAGGTTCGCTTCTGCTCTGAGATTGTCAGCTGAAACCCAGACTAAAGCTGTTGAGATTCTCGAACAAGCACAAAAGTCTGAGTTAACTTCTGGCAGGGGTCCTACTGGAATAGCAGCTGCTTCGTTGTATGTTGCTGCTCTCATAAATAACGAGAAGAGAACTCAGAGAGAGGTTGCCGATATTGCTGGCGTCACAGAAGTTACGATTAGGAATAGGTATAAAGAGTTGCTGAAGAAGCTTAAGCTTAAGGATAAGATTAAGGTTAAGAAGGAATAAAGGGGTTCTTGAAGGTGTTTGGAATGGTTGAAGATAATAATCAGGATGTTGAACCGCAAGATATGTTACTTGCTTACATAAAAGGTGAGGACTGTCATTTTTTCCTCGAGTTTGTTGAAGGTGTTGGTGTTTTGAGGGTTGAGAACGATAAAGACCAGACGATTGGGAGGATGGTTCTGGGCAATAAGAGGTCTATCGACCTTCTTGAGCAGCGATTGATGTTTCTGAAGAAGCTGATCTTCCACTCTAACCACGTTTCTTCGAACGACGTTGTTGACGACCTGCTTTCTGAGCAGGAGTTCGTTGGGAGGTTGATAGAATGAGTTTGAGAGAGAAGGTTGAGCTGTTGTTCAAGAAAAACGTTGCAAGCTTAGCTTTGAAGTTCAGCGGTTACCGCGTTGAGAGGTCGCATTGCACGCTTAACGTTTTTGATAAATATTCACAGTTCTGCACTGTTCGGAAAAACCAGTACATATCGTTTAACGATTTGCCCACAAGTCAGAATTTTGCTTTGAACGTTTATTTTTTGAAAGATGGCAAATACGATAGTGCTAAGAGGATTTTCAGATTTTTGGACATACCGATTAACAGACCTACTTACTACTTTGATACTGAAGGTAACCTAAGGATAATAGAGAACGGTTCTCACAAATGAGCAGTTGAGGGATAAAATCCGCTGATTAAATCATAAATTTATAAGATAGACAAACAATTTTTCAAAAAAATAATTTCTTTTTTCCAGGCACGTGAACCTGTAGTCATATTTTTTTAATAAAGAATCAACGTCACCTGTAAGAGAGCTGAAAACTATGATAATTTTTCCATTCTTATTCAAAAACTTCTTAGCCTGGGACAAAAACTTGTCCATAATCCTTATTCCACCGCTAGTGCTTATGTCTTTATCATAATTGTCCGGAGGTAGGTAAGGAGGGTTGAAAATAATCAAGTCAAACTTACCCTCAACCTTGGAAAACAGGTTAGAAACTCTTGCATTAACCCCTCTGCTTCTTGCAAGCTTGACAGCATCATCGCTTACGTCAACAGCCAGGACATCAGGGGTTTTCTCCAAGGCAGTAAGCGCCTGAACACCAGAGCCTGTGCCAACGTCAAGCACTTTTCCTTTGGCATATTTCCTGACGTACTTCTGCAGCAAAAAGGAATCTTCCTGGGGCTCGTAAATCATTTTATTGCGTTGAAATAATCCTTAACCCTCGCTAGTATACTATCAAGAAAATACTTCTCGATCTTCTCGTTAAAAATAACCTCCAACTCCTCGAACTCAGATATCCTGTATTTGTTATCAACCTTCTCGATCAAGAACAAATCACGGAGCCTTTTAATCTGCCTCCTGATGTTAGAAGATGCGATGCCCTTCAAGGGAAGCTTGTGCTGCTTTCTCAAATCGATAACTAAATTCTGAATCTCATCAGAGTCAACGCCTTTCCTATCCCTCTTGGCTTCAAGCAAAACATAAAGAATATCCACAATGATGTCACGAGAATCACCAGGCTGTAAAAGGCCGACGGACAAACAAAGCTTCTTGATCAACTCGCGACGGGGCATGTCGTAAGGCTTCTCATATCTTCTGAGGGTTATCTCAGCAAGAGGCGTATCTTTTGAAATGGTCATGAATTAAAAAGAAAAAAAGAAGTTTAAATAATTTTGGTTTCAAGCCGTGGCAACTTTCAGTATTGCATAGCGCTCAGCACTAACAAGCCTGTAGAAACCCTCAACGTTAGTTATCTTCAAGCCTTCGTAAACTTTGGTTTCGCCGGGCATTACAAAGATGTCTGTGGTGCTGTCTGATGCTTCAATCAAGACACCGTCATCATCCTGAACGTTCCTCAAAACCAAAACCCTGCCAAGTATGACCTGTTCCTCATCAATCTTAAACAAGTACTCGTCAGTTTTCAGCTTGAAAGGCTCGATACTTATCACGATGTAGCTCTGCAACTTGTCCACGCTCACAGGAGTTACCTTCAAGCCGTTAACGATTTCAGGCTTCTTAGTCTCCTGAATTACCCAAGTCATACCGTCAACATCAACAACTGTTTCGAGCTTGCCCTGGAAAATCGTAAAGTCAACCAAGGTGAAAGTCTTACCGAAAGCCTCAATCGATTCGCCCTTGCTCAACTTGAACTCAGTCTGAACTTGAGGCTCAGGTTCTGGAGTTGACGGAGTTTCTGGCTCTTCAGTCTCATCCTTATCACAGATCTTATTATCATTAGCATCTAAACAACAAGAACTTCCAACAAGTATGTAAGGCTTGTTACAAACAATCGCGTTGGTTGTAGCACCTCCGCATCCGCTGAATAAGGCAGCGGTCAGAAACAATCCCAAAATCAACAATCCTAACATTAATTTCATTTTAACCTCCCTGACAACAAGCGAAACTGAAAAAAAGGTAGTATTTAAACTTTAGCATTTTGTTAGGTAAACAGACATTTGGGACATTCTTTACATAATTTTGTTCTCAAAACTATAAACATCCTCTTCCAGACTCATTTCTTAACCTCCACATTAAAGTAATAAGTTGTGGGGTAGGAAGAAGCTAATTCAAAAACAGCCTTAGGGGAAAATAAGTAGCCTTCCCCGTCCTTAACTACACCGTGGGTATTTAAAGCCCAAACCTTAAAAAGAGTCTTACTCATCTCTGGATGCATCTTAGAACTTTCATTCAAATCTAATATCTGCTTAGAAAAATCATGTGCTGAATTAGAACATATAGAATTATACAGATAAATCCCTTTCTTAAAGTCCGAAAAATTCTGGTAATACGTTAGTATGTTGAAAAAACATCGATCTCTTACAAACTCCTGAGTCCGCATATAACCATCTATGCTTACATTTAAATCCTTAACAAAAGAATTAAGAATATCAATACTTTCTTTTTTGTAAGTAGCGAAAACACCCCTACCTATCTCACTATCACCCAAGGGTAATTTGATATTAACACCCATCCAATCCTTGCTAAGAGAAAAATTCATCATACCAAACAAATCACCCATAACCTGATAAAAAAGATCGGTATCCTTACTTAACCCAATCCTATCAACATCCTTTGCTAATTCTTCCAAACTTTTCATGGCCCAACTGTGAAACTAAAAATATTTAAACCTTTCTTTTAGGGCGAGCCTGTGAAAGAAAACCTTAGTGGACTTTAGTCCGCAGTAGTTCACGCATAGCTTCAAGTCAGATTGAATCTAAGAAAACATATTTATATAGTACTGTTCAATACAGTTTGTGACAAAAATCAAGGAGGTTAAAATGGAACAGAAGAGCATCTTATTAACAATGCTTGTAATAGGGCTGGTCGTAACTTCAGTTATACTTGCAATAAACATGAAAACAGGTGAGATAGTTGTCAGCGGCGCAGGAGAACAACAGAGGAATACCATAACAGTGAGCGGCAATGGAAAAGTGTCGACACAGCCTGACAAGGCAGAGCTCTACGTCAAGATAATCACAGAAGGAACAACTGCAACTGCTGCAAAAGACGCAAACAGCAAGATCTCGGAACAAGTGATAGATGCGATGAAGAATTCTGGTGTTGCAAAGAGCGATATGGAAACAAGCTATTATTACCTGAACAAGAAGCAGGAATGGGACGATGATAAGAAGAAATACGTGGATGTAGGCTACGAAGTCAACCACGTTTTGAAAGTCACCACAAAAGACCTGGATAAAGTTGGAAATCTGCTGGATACGGCAGTGAATGCTGGTGCTAATGGAATAGACAGCGTAGTCTTCGACCTTACTGACGAGAAAAGAAAGGAAGTAAGCTCCGAAGCCTTGAAAATATCATCTAGAAACGCAGAAAACAAGGCAAGGTCAATAGCAGACAGCGTGGGCGTAAAACTTGGCAAAATTATAGCCATAACTGAGTCTGAGTTTAATTACATGCCGTACAGGGTAAGCAATGTCTTGTATGAAAAAGCTGAAGCGGCACCGGCAACAGAGATATTACCCCAAACACTGGAAGTCACTGCAACAGTCAGCTTAGTCTACGAGATAAATTAATTTTTTTCTTTTTTTAGTATAAAAAAATTATTAAACCGATAAAACCAGAAATAGGCTATGACTAAGAAGTTGATAGCCCTACTTTCAGGTGGGATAGACTCGCCAGTAGCTGCATACAAAATGCTGAAAAAAGGTTGCACAGTAGTCTTTGTCCATTTCTACAATCACACAAAAACAAAAAGTGGTGTAAAAAGCAAGATAACAGACCTAGTTACTTTGCTGTCAAAGCACCAGAAAATAACAAAACTGTACATGGTACCTTTCCAAGAAGCACAAAAAGAAATAATAAAAGTTGTACCTGCAAAGTACAGGATGATAGTTTACAGAAGGCTGATGTTCAGGATAGCAGAAAAAATACTGAAAAAGGAAAGGGCTTACGGCTTTGTAACAGGAGACAACCTCGGACAGGTTGCGTCACAGACGCTGGACAACATGAGTGTGATATTCAAAACAACGGACAAAGTGATAGCAGCACCTTTAATAGGGGAAGATAAGGTAGACACGATAAAAACGGCAAGGGAAATAGGAACTTATGAAATATCGATAAGGCCTTACAACGACTGCTGCACGTTCTTTATAGCAAAACATCCAGAAACGAGGGCAGACATAAAAACAATAGAGGGATTTGAAAAAAGCATAAAAATAAAACAAATAACTAATAAGGCTTTGAAAAATGCAGAAACTATACAATTAAACAATAAAAATTACAAAAAAGCTTAGCAAAGATTTAAATACCTCTTGCAACTCAAAAAAACCATGACAGAACTCGTAGCATGTCTATCGACGGGAAAAGGGACGTGGGGCCACGTCAGCAGGATGATACAGGAACAGGAATGGGAACAGATATTTCTGATAACAAACGAATTTGGCAAAGAGAATTTCACGTCGCAAAAACCAGCAGAATTCATAATAGTAGACCCAAACAAGGGAATAAAAGAGATAAGGGATGAGATAGAAGAAAAACTAAAAGGAAGAATAAAGGGGCTTGAAGTTGGCGTCAACATAATATCAGGAAGCGGAAAAGAACACATGGCACTCATAGGAGCCCTGCTAAAATTGGGGGTGGGTATAAGGCCGGTAGCCTTAACAAAAGACGGAATGCAAGAAATCTAAAAATTTATAAATCAATGAAATTCTAAAAACTGAAAGTAACATTCAATATTAGGCAAAAGCTATCCCTCATCCTAAAGGATGGGGCTTTACGCTTTTGCTGATTGATTGTTCCTGAACAGAATTGTTCGGAACGATTGGCATTGTTACAGGATGCCTACGCAAGTTACAAGAAGCGTTGAAATCAGCATTTGAGGAAAAACCGCAATGCAAACAAATGAAACTGGAAAGGTAAAGGGAACCGAGTTTTCCGCAGTTGGAACAAGTCTGGCTAGTCAAATAAGGACTAACCTTGATTACTCTGATTCCTTTTTGCAAAGCCTTATATTCGATGAAGGTTTGCAGTTGGTAGAAACTCCAACTGTTAATCCATCTATTAAGCCTTTTTCCCATATACTTGTTCCTGCTCTTCCGTATTCCTTTAAGGTTTTCCATTACGATTGTGTCAACATTGCTGTTGATGATTTGTTTGCTTATGTTGTGGTTGATCCATCGCATATAGCGTTTCTGTCTGCCAGAAATTCTTTTCAAAAATCTTTTAGCATATTTTGTGCCTTTACGATGGAGTCTTCTCCTCAAATACTGGAATTGAATAATCTTGGTCTTATGACCTTTGAATATTCTGCCATCACTACAGACAGCGAGATTGTTTACTCCGAGGTCAACTCCGAGTTTCTCGTTGCCACAAGAACTAGGAATGTTAACCTCTCTAGAGAATGTGATATGAAAGAACATCCTTCCTTTTCTGTCTTTGATGAGTTCAAGAGTCTGGTATCGCCAGTCAAGATACTTCCAATAACATTCGGGAATACTTACAAGAAAATCTCGCCTTTTACCTTTAATAAAAGTAGCAAGGCGAACCTTGTCAGAAGAGAATGTGAACAAGTTTCTATTAAAGCTGATAGGACAAGACTTTATAACTGGCTTCTTTTTAAGCTTAGTAGATTTGAGGTTTTCAGATGCTTTAGCAATAGCCTCACAAGAGAAATCAGCAGGAAGCCAGTGTCTCAAATCCTTGTAAACAAGATGATGAAGCTTAAACCTATTGCTTATCTCGGCTTCAAATCCCTTGTCAACAGCGTATTGAACTGCTTGAAGAAAAATATTGCTCATATCAAGCAAATCTTTACTGTTGGATGCTTTGATTTTTATCGTGGCAACGAGCTTCATAATCAGACGATATTATTAAAGTATTTAAGTTTATCGGAGGTGAAAGCGTCAATTCCCCACCCACAATAAATTGTGGGGTACCCTTGACGCAACTTTTATGGATAAACTCGAAAAACAACCATGTCCGGTATGCCACAAGAAGACACTAAATCTAACAGAGGACCAAATAGACATACCTTACTTCGGAAAGACTTACATATTCTCGATGAGCTGCAGCAACTGCAAATACTCAAAATCAGATGTGGAAGCAGAGGAAAGAAAGGAACCTTGCAGAATAACCTTTACCATAGAAAAAGAAGGAGATATGAAAATAAGAGTTGTGAAGTCATCAGAAGCGAACGTAAAGATACCTCAGCTGAGGATGAGTATGGAATCCGGACCTGCATCAGACGGCTTCATATCAAACATAGAAGGCTTACTTTCAAGATTCGAGAAAGTGATAGAAGACGAAAAGGAATTAGCAGAGGAGGATGAAATAAAGAAACACGCAAAGAATCTGCTAAAGAAGATAAGAAAAGTCAAGTGGGGAGAGATGCCCCTAAAGATAATAATAGAAGACATATCTGGAAATTCTGCGATAATATCAGACAAAGCTGTTGTTGAGAAATTAAAAGTAAAGTAATTATTGCTTTTTTAAAGAAATCTTAATTGCTTCAAGTATCATTTCTTTTGGTATATACTCGTAACTTTTTCCTTTATAATTAAAAGTTCTGCAATTTACAGAGTGACCGATTAATTTGCAACAATCCGAACAAACGTTGGATTTTTGTTTTGAACTTTTATTTACCAGTTTTTCAACGTCTTCTCCGTTGATTAAAATAGACGGGGACAGGTAAGTTTTTGATTCTGGCAATTTTCTTTCTTTAAAGCTGATTTTCAATTTATTACTCTTTATTACTTTTTTCAATTCCCTTAGAGTTAGTTTTACGGATATATCTGTTGAACTACATCTTTTACAAATGGTTTTATTATAGTATAGGAACTCTATCTTTAACATATGCCTACAACTGCTAAGTCTGCTTATAAACTTGGCGGCAAAAAACAAATAAAAACATATATAAAACTTATTTCTGATAAATAACTTATGAAAATAATGCTCATAAATGCAAAATACAAGAAAGACATAAAGGAAGTCTTGAAAAAAGCAAAGATATATGGAAAAGTTGGTATACTAACAACAGCGCAACACATGCACCAACTAAAGGATGCAAAGAAGATTCTGAAAAATTCTGTGATTGGAGGACAAGTGATAGGCTGCAACATTAAGAATGCAGAGAAAATAAAAAACAAAGTTGACTGTTTCCTGTTTATAGGAAGCGGAGAGTTCCACCCCTTAGAAGTTGCACTGAGAACAGGAAAAGAAGTTTACATAGCAAATCCCTACAGCAACCAAGTAACTAAAATAAGCAAAGAAGAAATAGAAAAAAAGAAGAAAGAAAGAAAAGGAAAATATATCAAATTCCTAAATGCAAGGAAGGTAGGAATTCTGGTTTCAACAAAACCAGGACAGTACAACCTAAAAAAAGCTTTAGAACTAAAAAATAAAATAAAAAAAGAGTGCTACATATTTTTATTTAACACTTTGAGAGAGGAAGAGCTGGAAAACTTCCCTGACATAGACATATTTATTAACACAGCATGCCCAAGAATAGAATTCAAAAAAATTATAAACCTACAGGATATCAAAATTTAAGATGGTAACAGAAACAAAGAACGACAAGATAATGAACATAGCAACCAAGAGGGGATTCTTCTATCCCTCCGCAGAGATTTACGGGGCAAAGGCAGGATTCTGGACTTACGGGCATCTGGGAACATTGCTGAAACACAACTGGGAAAACCTCTGGAGGGAATACTTCTTAGGGCTAGCGGATAATTATTATGAGATAGAAGACTGCGTCATGCTGCCAAAAGACGTTTTCAAAAGTTCTGGACATTTAGAACATTTCAATGATCCATTGACAGAATGCAAAAAGTGCCACTTCAGGTTCAG
Source organism: Candidatus Woesearchaeota archaeon (assembly GCA_964428965.1). Taxonomy (GTDB): domain Archaea; phylum Nanobdellota; class Nanobdellia; order SCGC-AAA011-G17; family VGLX01; genus JAWABC01. The sequence continues at coordinate 9,118 of CAYSAF010000005.1, read as the reverse complement.
GGCAGATGAGCTAATAGAAGATGAGCTAAAGATAAATGCTGGCGGCTTAAAAGCAGAGGCAATGGATCAACTAATCGAGGATAATAAGCTGAAATGCCCAAAGTGTGGGGCACAAGAATTAGACAAGGTAAAATGGTTCAATATGATGTTTGACATAAAGGTGGGAGCAGTAGGCTCTGATGTGATGTATTTAAGACCTGAGACAGCACAAAGTCCCTACTTGGCTTTCAAAAGGCAGTACCAAGCATTAAGGGAAAAAATACCTTTTGGATTAGCAGTGGTTGGAAAGGCGTTCAGGAATGAGATAAGTCCGAGGCAGGGACTCTCAAGGGAGAGAGAATTTACGCAAGCAGAACTCCAGATATTCTTTAATAAGGATAATGTAGACAAAGCTGAAAAGTGGGACGAGATAAAAAACTACAAACTAAGGCTACACCTAGTAAAAAACAGAAAAGAGAAAAAGACTGTTGAAATAAGCTGCGAAGAAGCAAACAAGAAACTAAAGATACCAAAATTTTACCTTTACCATGCTGTAAAGATACAGCAATTCTATCTTGACAAATTAGGCATACCTGAAAAAGAATTCAGATTCAGGGAATTTAGCGATGAGGAAAGAGCATTCTACAACAGGATACACTTTGACATAGAATTAGACCTTGAAACGTTAGGCGGGTTCAGAGAGGTTGCTGGGTTGCACTACAGGACAGACCACGATCTTAAGGGGCATCAGGAAGGATCAAAGGAAAAATTGGAAGTGTCTGTAGATGGAAAGAAGTTCATACCGCATGTTTTGGAACTAAGCTTTGGAGTGGACAGGAATGTGTGGGCATTGCTAGACGTTTTCTTTGAAGAGGAAAAAGAAAGAACAGTTTTCAAGTTCCCTCTAAACATAGCTCCAATACTTGTCGGGGTTTTTCCATTGGTAAACAAGGACGGGCTCAGGGAAAAAGCAGAGGAAATACACAACATGATAAAAAAACATTACAAAACATTCTACGATGACACAGGCTCGATAGGAAGAAGGTACAGGAGAATGGATGAGATAGGAGCACCATACGGAATTACAATAGACTATGACACGATGAAAGATGACACAGTAACGTTAAGGCAGAGGGACAGCATGCGTCAAATAAGGATAAAGCTAAGTGAGCTAAAACAAGTCATAGACAAAATAAGAGATGGTGAAGTAGAATTTGAAAAGGCTGGAAAGCTGATAAAATAATCACACACTTCTAAGATAATTTGATATGGCCACATAGTCCTCATAAGTGTCTATGTCAATAGAAGTTTTAGGATGAGGTGTTTCTATGAACTTGAACCTGACACCAGACTTCCTAGTTAGAAACTCAGCAGCGTCATCCAAAGTCAGATTCTTGGTAATGAAATACTTAAACAAAGGCTTGGGACCAAGCTTCAGGAAAAGCCTCCACTTGGAAGCAAGCCTGAAAAGCTTCTTCATATGATAACCGTCCTCGATATCTTGCAAAAATCTCGTCTTCTCAATAACAGCATCACAATTAACTAGTGCGGAATTAGCAGTCCTCATCCAACCGTCAGCCAACTTCAGATACTTGAAGTTCTCTAACTTATGGAACAAGGGACTTTCCTCAAACTTAAGCAACGTCCGCCTCCTCGCTATAGGAATGAAGAAATCATAATCTCCCTTACAATGATCTATTATGTAATCTATGCTCTCAGATGTAGCTAGGGGAATGTCGGAGTAGATGAAGAAGGTGTAGTTACTACCTTTTTTTGTATGATTATAGCCTTTGAGACAGTTCTTTGTAAAGTTACCATCGTCATCAACAACCATGTGATCCTTTATCCTCTCCTCCAAATCTCTCTTAGGACCTACAACAACGATCTCGTCTATGTTTTTAGCGCCCTCCAAAGCCGAGATAACATACTCAATAACCCACTTGCCGCTCATCTCAAGCATCGCCTTATTAAAGTCCTTGATACAACTGTGACGGGAATAACCTGCCAAAACAACAGCGCTTACCATACCCAATTTGTAAAAGGTAAAGTTTAAAAGTTTTATTACGATACGAAAAACAAACTGCAGATAGGTTTTTAAATAAAAAACAAAGCAGTAGTATGCATATGGGCGCGTAGCTCAGCCTGGTAGAGCGTTCCCTCGGCATGGGAGTTCTTATTTAAGACCCAAAAGGCCTCGGGTTCGAATCCCGACGCGTCCATAATTTTTCCGGATTTATATGGGAAAACCATATAAACAACAGAAACATTACCCTAATTGTTCTATGAGAATCAAATTCGATAAAGAATTACAACGGGAAATATTCGATAAAATTTCTGGGAAAACAACTTTCAAAGAATTATGTACTAAACTAAATTTAAGCTGGAATACCTTAAAACGGTGGAGGGGCGGGGAATACAGTGTGCCCTTAACTGTTTTTAACCAACTTAAAATAATTGTACCAGAAATTGAACAATTTGAGAAAGAAGGAAAAATACTCAAAGATAATTGGGGTGCAAGAGATGGGGGTTTAAGGTCCATATCAAAAACTAACAAAGATGAATTAAAAAAGAAGCTAGAATATGCTCGGTCTAGAAGAACATTTTCTTATAGAGAAATAAACCTGAACCTAGAGGACTCTCTAGCTGCTTTGGAAATATTTGGTGTAGTGCTTGGGGATGGTTGCCTTTCAAGAATTTACTTAAAACGTGAAAAAAGATACCGCCATTATATTTTCATAACAGGAAATCTCCAGAAAGATAAAGCCTACCTTCTTTCCTATATAAAACCCTTAATTGAAAACACATTTCAAGTAAAGGTTAGAGTGAGAGAGATATACAATCATAATTGTGTTCATCTTATTATAGAAGGAAGGCCTATTTTTTGGTGGTTTGTTAAAAATGGGTTCCCTATCGGAAAAAAAGGTAGATGTTTAAAGATTCCAGATAATCTTATATTAATAGAAAATTCAAAATTGAATCGTTTAATAAGAGGACTTTTTGATACAGACGGCTGCATTTCTGCTAGAAAGCAGGAAGGTTATAAATACCCCCACATAATAATTACAAGCTGTAGTGAAATATTAAGAGAACAGATTAAATATACCCTTAGGAGTCAAGGATTTGCGGCTTATACCCACAGCAAAGATGTCGTTATCAGAGGAAATGAAAACTTTAAAAAATGGTTCATACTTATTGGGAGTAAAAATCAAAGAAACCTTAACAGGTTTTATGAATGGAAGAATACAGGTAAGATATACTGTGGGCGCGTAGCTCAGTCTGGAATGTTGTCGGAACATAGACAATAGAGCATCGCCTTCGCAAGGCGGGGGTCTGGGGTTCGAATCCCCACGCGTCCACTAAAAAATAATTAACTTTAAATACGATTAGGGGTTTTGAAGTGAACATGAAGAAAGCAATCATATTCGACTTTTGGGGGACCATAGTTGAGATAGGAGTGCATCCCTCACCTATAAGGCAGGTAAAAAGCATATTAAACATAGACATACCGTTCCCTTCTTACATCTTAAAATTCGAAGACGTATTCATGAAACAACCGTACGACAACCTCTTCGAGGCGTTCACAGAGGTTTGTAAAGCGTTCTACGTAGAACCAAAAAAAGAACTGCTTGAAGAACTTGTTGGTTTGTGGAACAAGAACAAGCTGCTGGCAAAACCATTCCCAGAAACTGTTGAAGTCCTGAAAGAATTGAAAGATTACGGCTACAAAGTTGTTCTGTTAGCAAACACCGACTGCTTCTCTATAGAAGAGATAATGGAGAAATATGACCTCAGAAAATACTTTGACAGCATAATTCTGTCTTACAACGTGCACATGCTAAAAAACAACCCGAGAATGTTTCAAAAAGTTTTGGAAGAAATAAATGCTAGCAAGGAAGAAGTTGTAATGGTAGGGGACAGTATAGAAAGTGATATAATAGGGGCAAAAAAAGCAGGCGTGGAAGCAATACTGGTTGACAGGACAGATACCAGGGATTTCAAGCCAAAGGTAAGTGACTTAAAGGGACTGAAGGAGTTTCTGCAGAATGAATGAATGCGTATTCTGCAAGATAGCAGGAGGGGAAATATCGAGTTACAAAATTTATGAAGATAAAGACTTCTTAGCGTTCCTAGACATAAGACCGTTAAATCCAGGACATACTTTGGTCATACCAAAAAAACATTACAGGTGGGTGTGGGATGTTCCAAACATAGGTAGGTATTACGAGGTTGTGCAGAAGATTGTTAAGGCAGTTAAGGAAGAGCTGAAAACAGAGTATGTTGTTTCCATGGTGTTCGGAGAAGAAATATCGCATGCACACGTTTGGATTGTTCCAAGATTTAAAGATGACGGACACGGAGGGGCAATAAGCCTAATAAATGTCAAGCAGATAAGCAAGGAAGAAATGGAAGACATCGCAAACAGGCTTAAAAAAATAATCGGATAAAACACTCCTTAAGATTATTATCAAGCTCTTGATTTAACTCATCTCTTTAATTTCTTCTCAAGTTTTTTCTTACTAATAACCTTAACCTGTCCCCTGCCACCGACACCTGGCCTTTTTTTCTTAACACCCAATATTTTCAGCATTACAACAAGCAGTATAATGAAGAGAGACAGTATCATTGCACCTATAACAATCATGTAAGTCTCGCTTCTGAAAAACGACTCTTTAGGAATCTCTTCCCTGATAACCTCAAACTCATCAGTAGAAGTGGCGACTGTTCCAGCATAATGTGCCTCCACAAACATCGTGTACCTCCCTTCCTTTATGCTCCTAGGCAGAACTATGTACCTAATGTATGAAGCCTGGGTTTCTAACGAGACTACACTAGTCTCCAAAACAAGCGTGTTCCCGTCGTAATCCTTAACGCCGTACTTCAAAGTAACGTCTATGCGACCTGTCTCACCCATGTTAAAAAGCTCGATGTTGCCGTAAACAGTCTCACCTGGCCTCACTTTCTTATAATCAAGAGGTATACTAAGCTTAACATCCGCCAGGAACTGCAAGGACTCAACCTCGACAACCAAAAACACCTGCTTCTTGATAAAGCCTGAGTCAATTAACAAGTTACCTGTATAAACACCCGGGGCAATATTATCACCGGCGTTGAAGAAGATGTCAACCTCCTCTTCGCTGCCAGGCTCAACAACAACATTTTTCTTTGTAATGAATGCAAGCTCAGGAATCATGTTAACCTTCAAATCGAGAGTTATAGGATTGGTTCCGATGTTCTTAATTGTGATAGCCTTCCTATCGCTAGAGCCCTGCTTCAGGCTAACCTTTACTGTATCAGGCTCAACTGTGTAATCCGAATAAGTAACTCCGCCTCCTCCGCCTCCTCCGCCTCCTCCACCTCCAGCACCGCCCTCAGGGGTTGGTTCAGAAGTGACAGAGAAAGCAACAAATTCAGAACCGTTCTCGAGAGGGACGCTATCGTTAGCAAAAATGTAAAGGGTGTGAGCACCTGAAGAAACATCAAACGTTAGGTTAGATGTCAAGGTTATATTTCCGCTGTTATCGAGGTTGTACCAGGTGGTGTTAACGCCTGAAGCAGAATCAGAAACAGAATAGTTAAGGTCGATCTGCGTAGTGTTGTAAGTTGTGTTGGCTGGGGAATCTATAATAACATCAGGTGGGAAAGTATCCACGAGTATGGAAAGACCGAAATTCTTGTACACGGCCTTCGTATCAAATACAGAGAAAGAGGTGTACTCAAAAAAGATTATAACCCCAAGGGTTATTAGCATCAGCAACACGACAAGAAGGATTATGAGAAACCTCTTCTTTTTTTCCATTTTACAACAAATAAAAAAAGAAGGAGAATGTATTTAAACCTTGCTCTTACCCTTCCTCTTAACAGGCTTAGATTTCTTCTTTGTTTGTATGTAAACCGCAATAAGAGATACCGCAAACAACAACACCAATACAATCACAACAGGAAGGAGCAGATTTCTTTCCTGTTTAGCAGGCTTCTCTTCCTTCACAGCTGCAGGCGCAGGAGTTTCAGGTTCAACAATAACTGTAAAGGCTTTGTCTATTGAGGTTGTAAGCTGAACCATGCCCCCTCCCTTAGGACTCACGTCCTTAATAGAAATGCTTATCTCATAGCTCGAACCTAGGGTAGTGTTAGGGGGTATTGAGACCTTCAGGTTAATAGGAATGCTGGTGCTCCCCTTAGGAACCTCGTAAACAGAGGACTTGTCAACGATACTGGCTATCTCAGAACCCTTTGTCATCCTAACCTCAACTGTGATATCGTCCTCAGCAACGTTCTGCAATTCCAAAACAACGTCCTTACTCTCGCCAGGATGCATGACAAGAGGGCGGCCTTCCCAATAGGGCATAACAATGCCAAAAGCAAAAACATCGAAACATAATACCAAAAGCGTCAAAACAACGATTCCGAATTTTTTTAAGCATACCATTATAACACCCCTTTATACAATTCCTATGCTCCATGTGCCTACATTTGCTGTGGAGTAGCTTTGTTGGCTTATTGATTGAGGTACCTCTTCAAGGCAGAGGTAGAGTAGTTCGTCAGCAGCCTGCTCGTTAACTTCCACACCTGAGGGTAGGCCTGCGCCTGAGATGACAACGTCTCCTGCTGTGTTGTTTTGTAATGCAGTGCCTGTGCTGCAGGCGTCAGCTATGTTTATCGTGAAATTATTAGCGGTGATGAACTGAGTGGTTGTGGTTTCACCTCCGAGGTCTATTGCAGAGGTGTTGACGCTTGTTATGTTGTAGTTGCCTGTGTTGCCTACGATTATTGGGTTGGTGGTTGAAGACTGGTCAGTTGATGTCAGGGTAACAGCATTCCAGGCCATGGATGTGGGGGTCATGTTTATAGCGGTTAGACTGTTGTAGGTGAAGGTTTCGTTGTAGGTGGCAGCTTGGGAGGCTGAGTCTGAGACTGTTACGTTGACGCTCCAGTCTGAAGCCCTGTCCCAGTATCTCAGGGTGATGGTGCAGGTGTAGTTCTGGACAGTAGCGTTGTTACCGAGGTCAGCAGCGTCACATGAGGTGTCGTTGAGTTGCATTCCGTTTGCGGAGCCAGCAGCATCTAATGTGAAACTGGCATTAGCGCTGGCGTTGTTAAACTGTGATATTCCATCCTGATCGTGAGCTGTGAAGGAAAATTCTAGGTTAACGTTGGTAGACTCAACAGGATTCACGCTTGACACAATGAAAATGTCAATGATTGTAGGTGCGCTGTTACCTACAGTGATGTTTAGATCAGTGGTCTGCAGGGTAGCCCAACCGGTTACTTCCTTAAACCAGTCAAAAAAACCGCCATAGCAGATAGGAACAATTAGTAGTGATGTTAACAAAACAAGCCATTTCTTACCCAATTATTCCACCTTCTTTGTTTTTTTTATCATTTTAGTAAACATAACTTCCCTTATAAATATTTTGGTGGGGCCTTTGTCCGATAAGTAATTTTTTGCTAATTAGTTTTTATCTTCGATAACATCTTTTCTATAATAATTAAATATTAATGTCACATTTTGACTTTTCAGGCAAGGCCGGTGAGGCATTAAATAAACAATTCTATACAATTCCTATGCTCCATGTGCCTACATTTGCTGTTGAGTAGCTTTGTTGGCTTATTGATTGAGGTACCTCTTCGAGGCAGAGGTAGAGCAGCTCGTCAGCAGCCTGCTCATTAGCTTCCACGCCTGAGGGTAGGCCTGCGCCTGAGATGACAACGTCTCCTGCTGTGTTGTTTTGTAATGCAGTGCCTGTGCTGCAGGCGTCAGCTATGTTTATCGTGAAATTATTAGCGGTGATGAACTGAGTGGTTGTGGTTTCACCTCCGAGGTCTATTGCAGAGGTGTTGACGCTTGTTATGTTGTAGTTGCCTGTGTTGCCTACGATTATTGGGTTGGTGGTTGAAGACTGGTCAGTTGATGTCAGGGTAACAGCATTCCAGGCCATGGATGTGGGGGTCATGTTTATAGCGGTTAGACTGTTGTAGGTGAAGGTTTCGTTGTAGGTGGCAGCTTGGGAGGCTGAGTCTGAGACTGTTACGTTGACGCTCCAGTCTGAAGCCCTGTCCCAGTATCTCAGGGTGATGGTGCAGGTGTAGTTCTGGACAGTAGCGTTGTTACCGAGGTCAGCAGCGTCACATGAGGTGTCGTTGAGTTGCATTCCGTTTGCGGAGCCAGCAGCATCTAATGTGAAACTGGCATTAGCGCTGGCGTTGTTAAACTGTGATATTCCATCCTGATCGTGAGCTGTGAAGGAAAATTCTAGGTTAACGTTGGTAGACTCAACAGGATTCACGCTTGATGGAATGAAGATATCCAAGATAGTTGGAGGACTATTAGCTGCTTCTCCTATGATTACCGTTCTTTCTTCTGTCATGTTCTCATTGGCAAGATTGTCTTGTGCTGCTGCGTAGTATGTGTAGGTTCCGTTGTCAAGTCCGAGACCAGTCAGATTACTCTGATTAGTGTAAAACTCCCACTGGTTAACATCGTATTTGCGCAGGTTTGAATAGTAAAGTTGTTCTATTTCGTCTGCTGATAGGGTTCTGTTGTAGATGCGGACTTCGTCGATAGTGCCATTGAAAGCATAGCCATAAGATGGATTATTTCCCATAAATACACCCCCTGTTGGGTTATAAAAATTAGATGTACCGATATTCACGTTATAATAATAACTATATAATCCACCATTTATATATATTTTAAGAATATTGTTTGGCTTATCAATCACGCCAGCCACGTGATACCACACGCCTGCCGTAGGTACTGGGCCTATACTCATCCAAGCGCTGACTCCCCCGGTACCATTGGCTTGATAAATATTTATTTGGTATGATCCATCCGTACACAATCCAACATAATTATTATTATCCCAAGCGTCTGCTTCTAACACCATCACTTGCCAAGTTGGCGATGTCGGGCTGTTGAATTTAAACCACCCAGCAAAAGTCTTAGAGTCAAGCCCACCCACTTCGGCATCTGTATTAATCCGACTGTTCGCCCCTTCAAAGTTTACTGCACCCCCATACATTCCAGCTGTAGTCCAATTAGCACCGCCTATCAGAGTTCCGTTGTTGCTGTACTGACTCACATCAACTGCAAGCGTTTCGTTCTCTCCTATGGCTGTGTTGTTGTCGAAGTTAAACATCA
>CAYSAF010000004.1:0-59749 GCA_964428965.1 Candidatus Woesearchaeota archaeon | reverse complement strand
AGCTTATGCATAACACCACCAGTCAAAGACTGGTAAGGAATTACGGAATTAAAAACTAGAAATATTGTTTACAGATGTTTTGCTACTCCTGAATCAGCCATGTAATCAAGTAAATAAATATTTATAAGGATAAGGCTTATTTGTGGGCTATGGATTTAATTGAAAGAATAAAAGGGATAGCAAAACAATATGAGTTACCAGAGTCCGATTTAATTTTAGAAGAGGTTGAATTGTTTTTGGTAGAACATAAAAGACATGGAAGTTGCAAAATTGTGTTGGAATATAACCAAAAAGAAGATTCCCTAGATATTATATCTTTAGAATGCTTAGCGGATAAAATAATAGATAGAGACGTATGCCCCCATAACAACCCGAAAACACTTTCAGAACTGACATTCTCAATAATATACTCAAAAGAAAAAACTGCAGAAGGTGAGATACAAAAACTTAGAAGAGAAGGTAGAATAGATAGGTATGGCAACAAAATAATCTTGTACAGTTAATCAAAATCATCAATCTTTTTCTGGCCCTTAGCCTTCCTGTGATTCTGCCAGGTAATCCAAGACTTACGGAAAATTTCAGGGTGCTTCTCCCAATTCTCCTTGATAAATTCTTGGGTTATGGGATTTGACTGGTAGCCGGGACCAATCTCTCCGTACTTTTTCTCCAACTCTTCTATTTCTTTATTACGTTCCACCTTAGCAATAATAGAGGCGCTACTACATTCCACATAATTCTTATCAGCTTTGTGATCAACAATCAACTCAATATTATCCCTTATTTCATCTTTTATGTAACCCATCAAAAATTCAGTATATGCTTTAATATTAGGACTTGGACAGTCTATAACAACTCTATCCGGCCTTAGATCATTTATGATTTCAGCCTGTTTCACAGCCTCGAGCCAGTTAAGATTAAGCCCGTCTTTGCCATCAACAGCCAGGTCTATTTCTGCAGGCTCAACTTTAACCACTTTAATCCTCTTTGCCAACGCCTTAATTTTCTCTGCTAATTCCACCCTTTTATGATGTAATAAAAGTTTAGAATCCTTAACCCCAATCCTTGTTAATTCTTTCAATTTTTCTTCTTCAAACATAGCTCCAACTATGAACATGCTACCGATTACTGGTCCACGCCCGCTTTCGTCAATCCCAAGAGTCAATACCATAACAAAGCTAAAATTTTTGGTGTATAAAAAAGTTATGATTTGATAGAATAGAACTTTCTTTGGAATTTGTCAGAGACAATTAACTGTATTTTCTGCTGTTTAACCAGTCTTAAAAGAGTATCACGGACGGTTGCAGGGTGTACACCTACTTTTCTTGCTATCTCATTTCTATAGCCCTTACCATTAGAATTTAAGAAGTTTAGAACTGCATCTTCATTCTTTCTTGGATTTGTTCTTAATCTAGTTGTCCTTACTCTGTTTAGTAAGCATAAAGCCAGTAAGTATCCTGCTCCTGTGATGGAATACCCATCCTTTTCTTTTCTCAAATAACCCATATTTACTAGATTCGTTAACCTCCAATGAACTGCCCTTTTACAAAGGTATGAAAATTTTTTGTTCATATCATTTAAAGTAAATATATTTTTATACAAACCTAAAATATTAACCAACATAATCTCCCAAGATTTATTTTTAAACGAAGAGCTAACTTTTTCTAATCTGTCTTGGTGAGACTTCAACGCAAAGCCTATATCTTTGAACTTGATAATATTTTTTCTACTACAAAAATATAAAAAATATTTCCATCCATAATCCTTGATGTAATACCTCTGGATTTTAGAATCTATTTTGAATTTTTCGAATAGGAGTTTCTTTAAATCTTTTATATAAGGCAAGGAAACACTATGAAATCTTATTTCAGCTGCCTTTGAAGGATGGTTAATTGAACCTTCCATAGCATAAGCATACCTCAAGTATTCTATTACTACAGATTTAGGTGAGTTCCAAACCCACAAGGGAATTCGTGTTGGCTCGTCTGATTTTGATAAACCAAGAGATTTGTGAAGAAAAGTACTCAATGTTTTACTACTTATTGTAACAATAGAAGTACCGGTATCGCTACGAATTGAAAATCTTCCCACTAAACCAAAGTATTCTTTTACTATTTTACTAAATTCTGTTACCTTATTTTTGTCTTTCTTTTGAGAAAACATAACACCACTAAGATTTTTGTTTAATGAACCATCTAAAAGCATTGCAGAAATTTTTGCGACATTCTCATCAATTTTGAATGGTAAGTTTATTTTAATGGGTTTAGCTATCGAATCTTTTAGTGATAGTCGATTACCTTCTATTGTAAAATAATTAGTTACCTCCTCTTTATTGAGGTAAATATAACCATCTGAAAATTTTGTATGTGGCACTACTTGAAGATTTCTCTATTATTTATATATACTGCCCGTGGACATGACGGATGTCTATTCGCTAAAAAATATATGTTTAAAGTAGTAATAATGCTACTATTATAAAGTGGTAGCGGGGGATGGACATTCAGGTTTTCCCTTTTGAATTCGACGGGAATTCTTTGATTTCTGAACCCCCTCCATCGACCTTTGCCCATTAGTTTCCTAATTCCGGGTGTCCAGAGCCAATTTGCTAGGCTATATGGGCCTTTCGCATCAATCTAAAAGACTTGATTCGACGAGCACTCCTAGCTGCTCCACCCCGCTATGTAACTAATAGAAAAAGGCATGTTTTTAAAGCTTTTGTTAAACGCTTTTACATTCAATCAACTTATCCTTTAAATTGAATTTCACATCGAGAAACTGCTCAATAACCAAGGCATTCGTCCTAACATGGTCAGTAATCTTAGAAGCAAGGAAACGACCTGAACCAGCAAGGGCCATGTAAGGAAGAAGCTGATCAGAAGTAAAACGATCAACACAACCATGCTCAAAATCCTCCACAAGATTATTTGCTGCCTCCTCACCAACAATCTCAGCCTTCTTACCCACCTCACCTAGAGAATTGCCACCGATGACGGAGTTCTCTGTCTCAATCCAAAGCTGAATCCCAGAACCAGCATTTAATGTATTAACATACTCAACCTTTATGTTAGCATCAGTCTTGAAATGATCAAAGAGAAGTTTCTTAGCAGAATTTGCTTGCCTTTCTGCAACCCTGGCATTCCTTAACTGCTCAGAAGCAATACTTTTTCCATTGATGGAAATAATTTTTCCCTTCTCCATAACATCGATAGGGAGGATTTGCTTAACCTTGCCAGAAAAAACCTCAACAAGAGCACCGCCTTTCGGATAAAAACCTTCCTTTTTAACAACAACACCGGTCTCGTAACCGAGCCTTTTTAGGAGGGGAGAGAGAACAAACTTGAAATGGTCAATGGGCATGGCCCACTTGCCACAGGTAGCACCCCCTTTAATCCTAATCCTCAAATCAGTCTTAACAGCAGGTATAAGCAATGATTGAAGAACAAGGCCAACTGAACCAGCTGTAGAGATAGCAACATTAATGTTACCAGAACGAATCGCATTCGGAATGAACTCCAAGTTCATGGAGTTAATCTCAGCACCCTCAACCTTGGCATCACAAAGCTTGGCAACAGCATTAACAGCCTGAAGGTGCTGCTCCTTAATGCCAGGATTATCCCTTCCTTTCCTAATGTTAATCATGCTGAAAGGTTTACCTGTCAGAGCAGAAAGACCTAGGGCGGTCCTCAACATCTGACCTCCCCCTTCACCTGTGCTACCGTCGATAACTATCATGACAATAATTAATGAATGCAGTATTTTTAAACCTTATTATTAGGTAAAAGAATTTTATGGGGTTTAAAATAATCAGTATTAGCAAGCGATATACCATAATTTCTTAGTATATTCCTGAAAGACATATAACACTTTGCATGAAAAGCAGGGCACTTAGCAAGTTCATCTGGATTTTCAACAAGATATGCAAGGTTATGCTCGCTGAAACAGGTCAAAAGGGCATTCTTTATCCTAACAGCCTTATAATCACGAGCAGGAGGGATCAGATTAACAAATTCTGAAACTTTCATACTCAAAACATCATCTTTTGTGTAATTTTCTAAACTACGATCAGAATAAAACCTCAGCTTTTCAAGGGCATAAGACTCTATCTTTCTAATGCGTTCACGAGTTAGATCAACTTTCATACCAATACTTCTAAGCGAGTTACCAAAAAGCCTCATCTTCAAGACCTTAAGCTCTAAAGGTTCAAGGAAATCTCCATACCTAGAAATGGTAATTTTTGTATCATCCAAAGAGGAAGTGGATAAGACATTGATGTACTTCTTAATATTGGTATCGTACAAAGATGGAATCTTTTCTAATTTGATATCATAATTCAATAAAAACTTTCTTAGACGATCATAGGAACGAGCACCTATTCCAACTTTGTTCATAATTGAAGGGCCCATCTCTATTAGCCCACCTATTTTCATATCTTTAATCCTGGAGAAAGAATGCCTCACGCGAGTGTAATAATTAACATTAGGCGATGATGGAAGATATTTAGCGAATTCTGAAAGAAACATGTTAAGTATCCGCTCTTTATCCATATGTTGAAGTTGCTTACTTTTTAAATCAGCAAGAACTTTGGAAATAGCACGCCTCTCCCTATAATACACCCTCTGCAGACTGATGTTAAGCTTAGAGTTTATTTCCTTAGCTCTCAACTTAGAAAACCTCATGCTTAAAATGCGTTTTTCCATATCTGTCAAACTTTCCATGTTATCCCTAACTATCCGCTTTAACCCCCTGAACGAAGATGCGCCTAATAAGTGAGCATAATTTCTCATCAACACATCCTCTACTGATGGGAAAATAGAGGCAGGAAACATAGTGCAGTAGCACATGACTTTGTTTATAAAGCTTATTGTAAAGGTTTATAAGAATAAAAATAATTAAGGAAAACATGTCAGGAGCTGGAGAAGGAAAATATTCTATAAAAAATGTGAAGGTTTATTTGCATGAGAAAGGCAAGTCAAACGCGAGAATAACACACATAGACATAGAATCAGAAGAGCTGGCAAAGGTAATAAAATACGGAGAGGCAACATACACAGCAGGAAAGCCAGGTGGAGTTTTTATAGGCCTGAAAAAAGAGATGCTGAAAAGGGCAGAAAACCTGATAGCAAGAAAAAGAAAGGTTTAAAAGAATACAAGAACAAAAAAAACTTGATGCCGAGATCGCATAACCTGGTAGTGCGCAGGTTTGCTAAACCTGTTTCCTTCGGGATATCGGGGTTCAAATCCCCGTCTCGGCGGATTTAGATTTGTGTATAGCAAAGCTCAAACACTTTTGATTTACTTGCTCAATTCGATACAAGAAAGTTTAAATAATACCATCCCTTAAAATAACTATAAAGAAATGGTAGATAAAAAAATAAAAATATCTGCATTGGCGGCTCTAGCCATAATTTTAATTTTTTTAGGTTATGAATACCGTTATTTTTTACTGCCACATTCTTCAGAAAAGTCCGGGAAAGAATACATCCAAAATTTAGAAATTACAAGAAACACAACTTGGGACGACTTAACTAATAAAGGTTATTCACTATTTAAAGACAGGAAATATTATGAGGCAATTGAAGTTAATAAAATAGCACTGGACATGGCTGAGAGAGACGATAACAATCGACAAATAGCTCAGTCATTAGTCATATTATCTATTTTATATGACCAAGTTGGTAATGACGATAGAGCCCAAGAACTTAGGGAACGTAAGTCTAATATTATGACAAGTACCCCTTTAGGTGTGGCAACAGAGATGTTTTTTGACACACGCAGTAAAACACCTCCACTAAACTATATTATTACACTTCATGCGGTTTTAGGAGTTTTAATATTCTTTTTGGTGTACATATTAATTTTAAGTGCTATGTGGATCATTTCCCTTACTAGAAAACATAGAAAAAGATAATTTTTCAAGTTTTTTCCAGCTTTATCTTTCTCTATTCATTCTTTTGTTTTGCAAAAACTCATTCTCAATAACCCAATCTATGATTTAAAGCTTTGGCATATGCCCAGAGCACCACACTGTTAACTTAAGAACTTTGCTTTACATAAACACAAGGTTTATATATAAAAAAAATATTAAAACAATATGCAATTTAATATGATTATAGAAGAAGGAGAAGATGGCTACTTAATATCAGACGTAGTTGAGCTTCCAGGATGCCACACCCAAGCAAAAACAATGGACGAGCTGATCAAAAGGACCAAGGAAGCAATTTCCCTATACCTAAAATCACAAAAAGAACCCTTAAAGATTTCTGAAAAGTTTATCGGCTTACAGAAAATAGCAGTATAAAATGCCAAAACTGCCTTTACTTCCTGCTAAGGAGTTGTTCAAGGTTCTAACTAAACTTGGTTTTGAAAAGATAAGACAAGAGGGAAGTCACGTTTTCTTCAGACACCCTGACGGCAGGACCACTGTTGTACCAAACCATCCCGGAGAAAAACTGGACAGGGGACTTCTCAATAAAATAATCAAAAAAGACTTATGCATTTCCAGAGAAGAGTTTATGAAACAGCTCAAATAAATCCATTTCAAGTTAAAGATAAGTCTCCCTTTTAAGGGCGTATACCCAGAGCATAATAGTCTTGGATCATTCTTTCATCAAATTAGCTTGAGGGGAATAGCAATTCTGAATTTGATAAATAGTGGTTAAGATAATAACCACCTGAAAACTGGGAGGACTTTTATTTTTCTGTCCTTAAGTTTTATTTCATCTTCTTGATTGTAGGTTAAAATCAGTCCTTCCCTTAAATTAAACTTCTCCATTGCTTCAACTAATCCATTTAGTTCCCTTTCTTTATTGTCCTCATTCAGGATATAACATACTTGGGCTGCTTGACTAATTTTTGCCCCATTTTTAATGACAAAGTCACATTCGTTTTTTTCTTTAAAGTAGAAAATGTCCCTGTGTTTTTTTCTTAAATTTATAAATACCACATTTTCAAGCATTTTTCCTTTATCTTCTGAAAAGGAAGCAGAAGTTACAGCTGATAAGCCGCTATCAATAGAGTAAATCTTTTTAGGATTAACTAACTGTTTCTTCAGGGAGTAATCAAATTTAGGAACTGTGAACAGCAAATAACTATCTTCAAAATATGAAACAAAAGATATTGCACTATTAGTAGAGCCCAAGCTGAAAATCCTTTTGAGACTGTTGTAAGAAAATTCTTTACCAACGTTCGTTAGCAGATATAAAGCCATTTCCTTTATCGTTTTTAAGTTCCTTAGTTTATATCTTACAGCAATATCTCTCATAATTATATCATTTAACAACTCTTGCAACACCTCTGCCCTGCCAACCTTAAGGTATTCTGGGAAACCTCCTTTAAGAAAATACTCTTCAAAAGACTTTATACTTGGCTGTTTATTAACTAATTTAAGAAATTCATTAAATGAGAAAGGGAATAGCTCATTTCGCAAATGCCTTCCAGTAAGTCTTGTCCCAAGCTCTTTGCTAAGTAACGAGGCATTAGAGCCAGTAATCATAACATGCTTCTTCTTATCTAACAGCGCCCTAACAAACAGCTCCCATTTTGGAACGTTTTGAATTTCATCAAAAAAATAATAACCCTCTTTACCATACTCTTCCAAAAAAACTTCATCCAGCTTTTGAAAATCATCAATTGTAAAATCTACCACTCGTGGATCTTCAAAATTAAAGTAATAAAAGTTCTTTGTTTTTTTCATGAGCTGACGCATCAAAGTACTTTTTCCGCATCTCCTTATTCCAGACACAACTAGTACAAATGGAAGGTCTATTTTTACCTTATCAAGTTCTTCCCTTTCTATACCATCTTCAAACAAAGAAAGTTCACTCTTTTGTGACTTAACAACACTCCTCAAAGTTTCCTTAAGCATCATACTATTATGTTATAATACCTTATTTATAAATCTTTGCATTAGTAATGCATACTTCTGTTCATTAGTAATGAACACTTAACAGACTATAGCAGAGCAGAGCCAGTGGAGGGTATTCGGCGTATGCCAAGAGCATCTAACGTCCCGCCTCGGCGTACGAATTTTTTTCCAAATTGCGAAACCTTTTTATATACCCTTACATGAATTATGATTATGAAAAAAAGGGTAGTGTTGTTCCTAGCACTAATACTAATCGCTGGTTGTAATCTTGAAAAAACCTCAGAAGAAACAAACACTGAAGAAGGCTATGATGAAACCCTTACAGAACAACCATCAGTTGAAGAACAAAAAGAGCAACAACAGGAATTCTACGAAAGGGTGAAGGAAGAGTACCAGGAAAAAGAATTTACAGGCTTGCCAGATGTATGCTCAACGATAGAGGAATGCAGGAAGGTCTGCACGACAACAAACCTATGCATGGACTTCTGCTTAAAGAACCCACAAAACGAGTTATGTCTTCTGAAGCACAACCAGCAGAACACAATTCCCGGGAAGTGCTCAACACAGGATGAATGTAGGGAGTACTGCAAACAGAATCCAAACGAATCTGAATGTGGATTCGGCAGGTTATACGATCCAAACTTACAGATACCAACGCTGTACATACCATTTGAAATAAAATATTATGAATACGCAGACTGGGGGCTTTGGCCTTTCTGTGTTCACGGCGGAGACCACCCAGAAGGACATGGTGGGATAGATTTTGAGTTAAGCAGTGATGCAAAAATATACGCATCAGCAGATGGGACAGTAGAGTATATAGAAGGGCCTGGAGGGCTCATAGAAGACCCTAAAGGCTATGGGGTGTACGTAACAAGCGGAAAATTCGCGATAGAGTACGTATGCCTCATAAACATACAGGTCAAGCTAGGAGACAACGTAACTCAGGGACAATTCTTGGGGGATCCATGCCAGCTGCCAGAAGGAACATACTTCATACATTGGGGGGTTAACAACTACGTTGACCAAAAATTAGAGTGCCCATTGCCTTACTTAGACGAAAAATTCAAAGCAGCACTCAATGATATGCTTGCGGAGTCACACTACCCAGAAAAATCAGTTGAACCTAACCTGTGCAACTGTGAATGGTTACCTTACAAAAAAACCATGAAAAGAGAATAAAAATTATTTCTTCCTATAATACCAACTCAGAAGAAAAAGAATGCCAACAACCAAAAGAGGGCTGGGCAGGATAAAAACAACAGACTCAACAGTCAACCGACCAACAAAAAAGCTGCGAGGGATGGTTAAAAAAACCATAAACAAAAACCAAAGAACCAAGAACATAATACCACCAACCTTCTCCCTTCTCCAAGCAACAAGCAAAGCAACCAATAAAAAAAATGAAGGAATTGAATGGATGAAAAAACCTCCTAACGCCAAAAGACTGAAACCAGCCTCAAACACGTCCAGAGAGAACATAGTCAAGAAAACTATAGCCAATATAGCAAGCACCCTAGGAGCCCAATACAAGAACCTTCTTCCCCTCTTTTTCACCATAATAATCTGAGGCAATTATACTATTTAAAATTATGCCAAATTCAGAAAACCATAAAAACCCATTATTTCCTTGAATGTATATAATGAACAAAAAGAACCAAAAAGGGAGCATTGACTTCAAATACAACCTGAACCTCTTCCTCAGACACGCGAAGAAATACAAGTACTGGATCATACTACTGTTCTTCCTAGTGTTCATAGTAGAGGCAACAATCATACTTGATAGGTTTCTATTCAAGATAATAGTGGACAGGGCAACCGCATTTGAAGCAAAAACCCTCATGGCACAGCAATTTATCAATGTGCTCATAATTGTAGGGCTTGTCTATGCAGGGGCATCATTACTAAGAGCGGGCATGAAATGGGCCTACCAGAACTGCGTAAACCTCGTAGAAGCAAACCTAATAGCAGACCTGAAAAGGAGGTTCTTCGATCACATAATATCACTCGACTACAGCTTCCACACAAAACACAGAACAGGCAGCACGATATCAAAGCTGGCAAGGATAGGGAGCGCTGTAGAGAGATTATCAGACGTATTCGTATTCAACTTCGCACCACTAATATTTGAGCTTATAGCAGCTGGAATATCATTCGTTTACATAGGAATAACACCATTGCTGGTAATATTAGCAGTAATACTGGTATTTGGGGTATACAGCTTCACAGCACTAAGAATACAAGAAAAATCAAGCATAGAATACAACACAGCAGAAGACACAGAAAGGGGCAACATAGCAGACATGTTCGTAAACGTTGAATCCATAAAATACTTCGCAAAGGAAAACCTCATCAAAAGCAGATTCAAGGCACTAACAGAAATAACCAAAAACAAAACAATAGCACTCTGGAACCACTTCAAATGGATGGACGTAATACAATCACTCATACTATCAGCAGGAACATTCCTTATTGTGTACATAACAATAAATGGATTTTTAGTAGGACGATATACACTTGGAAGCCTGGTGTTCATATACACACTATTCCTACTACTGGTAGGACAACTTTTCAGCTTCGTGCACGGAATAAGAAATTATTACAGATCAATGGCAGATTTTGAGGTGCTGTTCCAGTTTGCAAAACTAAAAAACAAGATAAGAGACAGGAAAAATGCGGAAGAACTAAAGATAAAGGAAGGGGGGATAATATTCAACAACCTAAGCTTCAACTACGGAAAAAGAAAAATATTTCACAACTTTAACCTTGTAATACCAAAAAACAAGAAAGTTGCACTCGTGGGACACTCAGGAAGCGGAAAAACAACACTCGTAAAACTCCTGTACAGGCTCTATGACATCGACTCGGGAGCAATACTCATAGACGGAAAGAACATAAAAGACGTGAAGCAAGAATCACTGAGAAGCGAGATGAGCATAGTGCCACAGGAATGCATGCTCTTCGACGACACAGTAGCCAACAATGTCGGGTTCTCAAAACCAGGAGCAACAAAAGAAGAAATCATGAAGGCAATGAAGTTTGCCCAGCTTGACAGGATAGTAAAGAGCTTCCCAAACAGAGAAAACACAATAGTGGGAGAGAGGGGAATAAAGCTATCAGGAGGAGAAAAACAGAGGGTGTCAATAGCAAGAGCAATACTTGCAAACAAAAAAGTGCTGGTACTGGACGAGGCAACATCATCACTAGACTCTCAAACAGAATTTGAGATAAAACAAGCCCTAGAAGAACTCATGAAAGGAAGGACATCAATAATAATAGCACACAGACTCTCAACGATAATGAGAGCAGACAAAATAGTTGTCATGAAAAAGGGCAAGATAGTCCAGCAAGGGACACACCAGCAACTCATAAGGCAACCAGGAGAATACAAACACCTTTGGGGATTGCAAAGGGGAGGCTACATAAAGTAAGATTTCACAAAACTTTTAAATACCAAAGATGATAGAAAAGCACTATAAAACACGGGGGGTTACAAAATGGAAACATGGTTGATAGTCCTACTAGCAGTTGTAGGAATAATACTGCTGTACCTTATAATAGTGTACAACAGTCTTGTAAGACTTAACGTAAGGATCGACAATGCTTGGTCACAAATCGATGTTCAGCTAAAGAGAAGGTACGACCTCATACCAAACCTGGTAAACACGGTAAAGGGCTACATGAAGCACGAAAGGGAGGTTCTCGAAAACATAACAAAAGCGAGAAGCGCTTTGATGAGCGCTAAAACCCTGCCAGAAAAGGCAAAACAATCAGACATGATAACAAATGCACTGAAAACGTTGTTTGCGGTAGCAGAGAACTATCCCACGTTGAAAGCAAATGAAAACTTCATGATGCTGCAAGAAGAACTAAGCGGGACAGAAAACAAGATCTCTTATTCAAGACAGTTCTACAACGACAGCGTAATGGTATTCAACGAGAAGATAAAAGTTTTCCCGAACAACATCTTTGCCAACATGCTGAACTTCAAAGTAAGAGAATTCTTCAAAACAGAAGGCAAGGAAAGGGAGCCTGTCAAGGTAGAATTTTAAGATGATA
The DNA here is from genome assembly GCA_964428965.1 of Candidatus Woesearchaeota archaeon. Taxonomy (GTDB): domain Archaea; phylum Nanobdellota; class Nanobdellia; order SCGC-AAA011-G17; family VGLX01; genus JAWABC01. The sequence goes on along the minus strand of CAYSAF010000004.1, from coordinate 47,829 downwards.
TATGAGGAGATAAGCAGCAACAAGAGGAAGAGCTACCTGCTTCTCTTCCTATTCATTATAATAATAGCAGCACTAGGCTATGTTCTAGGACTTTACTTCAACAACGTGTACTTTGGGGTGATACTGGCAACGGTAGTGTCGGTAGGCTACATGCTAATAAGCTATTACTCAGGCGACAAGATGATACTGGCAGTAAGCAGGGCAAAGCCAGTTGAGAAAAAAGATTACCCACACCTGTATAACACCGTTGAAGGACTGTCTATAGCTGCGGGAATACCTATGCCGAAGGTGTATGTGATAGACGACACGGCCATAAACGCTTTCGCAACAGGGAGGGACCCCAAGCATGCGTCAGTAACGGTAACGAAAGGAGCGATACAAAAACTAAACAGACAGGAACTAGAAGGAGTTATCGGCCATGAGATGAGCCACATAAAAAACTTTGACATAAGAATGATGATGCTAACAGCAGTGCTCATAGGAATAACAGTGCTGCTAAGTGATGTGATACTGAGAAGCTTCATATACGGAAGAAGAGACAATGACAGACAAGGAGGCAACATAACAGTGATATTCATACTGGTAGGATTAGTATTAGCAATACTTGCACCAGTGATAGCAAAACTGATACAACTAGCGATAAGCAGGAAGAGGGAATACCTATCAGATGCCGACGGGGCTTTACTGACAAGGTACCCGCAAGGGCTGGCAGATGCCCTTAAAAAAATAAAAAACGACAAAGACCCGCTGGTAGATTCGGCTAACAAAGCAACAGCACACCTGTACATAGCTAACCCTTTAAGGAACATAAAAGGGACTTTCAACAACCTGTTCAGCACACACCCACCCATAGACGAAAGGATAAAAAGATTAGAGGCGATGTAAGTGGAATACAGGAGAAAAATAAGCAAAGAAGAAGCAGAAGAAGGATACGTATTCATAACAAAAGAAGCCTTGAAGATGTTCCCGGAAATAGACAGAAAATTCTACCTCATAGAAGGAAAAAAAGAAACTCCGGCAAAGGTAAGAGCGGTAAGCTGCATATGCATGGGACCTGAAGAACCACACAAACACTACCACATCCAGTACAGCCCACTCAAAAAAGGGGAAACCGTGACAATAAGACAGGGAGAAAAAAGCAAATACACAATAAAAAGAGAAAAAACTACTTAAGACGTAAAGACTCCAAATTCTTTGGTGCAGAAGTCTCAACCTTATGAATCTTATGCAAGGAACTGGCCAAGTCCAAACACTTGGAACTTTCTCCGTGATTAATTATGATACGCTTAGGCTTAGGATCAAGATTGTAGACGAACTGCATAAGCTGCTTCCTAGAAGAGTGACCAGAGAAGCCTGAAATAGTGTGGACAGACATCTTAACAGAAACATCCTCTGACTTCTCACCCTTAGGGAAACTAATAACCTTCTCACCACTCTGAATCCTCCTACCGAGCGAGCCCTCACCCTGATAACAGGTAAGGATCAAGGAGTTGTTATGGTTATCAGCAAGACGCTTAAAGTACTCAACTGATGGGCCGCCCTGCATCATACCAGAAGTAGCCACAATTATGCAAGGACCCCCATACTCAATAACCTGCATCATCTCATTGTAACCAGCAACCTGCTTGAATACATCGGACAAGAAAGGATTGAGATCCTTGTGAAATATCGTGCGTCTAACCTTGTTGTTAAAGAAGTCAGGATAAGTTGTGTGGATAGCGGTAACATCCCAAACCATACCCTGAACGTAAATAGGGATTTTATCAAGCAAGCCCTCACGCATAGCACGCTCAAGAATAATCATAACCTCCTGAGAACGACCAACACCCAGAACAGGCATCAAAACCTTACCGCCCTTAGAAACCGTATCCTTAACAACATCCAAAAGATATTTCTCACACTCTTTTCTAGAAGCAAGATCGTCATCCTTGCCGCCGTAAGTGGACTCCAGTATGACCGTCTCCAATCTTGGGTACTTCGTTACAGCAGCAGCCAACAAGTTAGAGGTCTCATAGTTCATGTCAGCGGTATACAACAGGTTATGCAAACCGTTACCGATGTGCAGGTGTGCCATGGCAGCGCCCAGAGCGTGACCGGAATTAACAAAAGTAAGACGAAAATCTGGCGTAACATCAGTAACCTCATCATAGTTGAGGCAGATGGTATGCTTAACCATCTCCTTAACATCTGTACTCGTGTAAAGAGGCTTCCCACCTTCTTTCTGAGCAATACCAATAAGGTCAAGCTGCAGCAAAGCAGCGATGTCACGAGTAGGAACTGTACAGTAAGTAGGGCCATCATAACCCATCTTGTAAAGGTAAGGAACAACACCGCAATGATCAAGGTGAGCGTGGGTAATAATCACAGCATCAATATCTTCCAGCTTGAACTCCGGAGCATCAAACATCGGGAAAGCAGAAGAGTCGTTAGGGGCTGCGACGTTAATACCGCAATCGAGCAAAACCCTTGATTCAGGAGTCTGCAAGAGCAAACAACTTCTTCCCACCTCACGGCCAGCACCGAGGAAAGTAACACGAATCCACTCGTTCCTCCTTTCCTTAGTCCAACCACCATAGATACGCTTACCAACCTTATTCAAAAACTTCCTCCTGAAATCGTTATTCTCATAAAGAACGTACCTTATATTCTCGATAAGCTTAGAGCGAATAGCAGGAGTCCTCATTATGAAGGGAACCCAAAAGGTCCTCTGTTTAATCTCCTTTAGTAGCTCACCCTGCTTACCTATGGCAAGGCCAGGCTTATCAGCCTCAATAATAACCCTAGACCTCTGCGGATCAAAAATGATGTTGGAAAGGCCTGCATCTGCAGGAATAAGCTTCTCAATAATCTCCTTAGCATCCTCCTGATCCATAGTAATAGCAGGGTCTGGCCTTAGTTCAACCCTTTTCTTTATGGCATCAACAATCTTAACAATAACACCGTTATTATTCAAGAAAAAATTCTTATCCTTGGTATACAAGACGATGTTTGCTCCCTCAAAACAAGAGTCTGAAATCTTATCAGGGTTGGGAAGCATCTTAAGCACTTCACTCAAAATATCTGGCATTTTAGATTTCTCCTTTCAAAATTAATTGGTTGAAATGAAAAGAATTACATAGTAATTCTTGCGTTAACTTCCTTTTCCAAGACAAACTTAACACCATCCTTAGTTATCGTAACAACATCTATACCGTTACCGGTAGCGATGTCACGCTGTATAGCTGTGTTAATAGCGCTAACAGCAAGCTTAATACCGTCATTCAAGGTCATGTCCTTCCTGTAATTAGACTCCAAAACACCAAGAGCAAACTGCATACCAGAACCGTCAGCAGCATAGTCATCAACGTCTGTAATTGAGCCGTCAACGCCGAGGTTGTAGAGACGGAAACCAGAAAGATCCTTGCCCCCGAGTATGAAGCCAACTATACCTGGAACCATGGACATACGCCTGATGTTAGCATAAACCATGCCAGCAAGAAGATTAGCAGCCTGCTTAACAGTACTCTTCTTAGCCCTCCTAATCTCAATCAACTTAAGCTGAGCCTTAATAACCTTAGTAAGAAGCTGAATGTCAGAAACCAAGCCAGCAGTAGTTATCGCAATATCCTCATTAACTAGTATAATCTTCCTACTCTTCTTATCAGCAATCATGTAGCCAGCGCTAGCACGCCTATCAGCTGCAAGAACGAGACCGTCCTTACAAACTATACCAATTGCAGTAGTTCCAGTCTTTAGCAATTCTTTATTCATTTTCATTCCCCTCTTGATTTTCGTTTTAATCTCATCAGAATCCGTCAGTAAATAGGGGTAAATAATGATTTATAAATGTTTCGGTTTTAAATCAGAAAACAGTCTCCTCAGGGAAAACAACAACCCCGTTATCGGTGATTTTCATCGGGAAAATCTTGTTGGAATGCTCTGTGCCACGCAATTTCAAAACCTCAAGGGCACGCTCCCTAATATCACCCTTCCTTATGTTATAGAGAAGGACTATACCGTCAACCTCAAACTCAACGCCTGAGGGATGATGACTCTCAACGTCCTGCTCGTCCTCGGAAACCAGCAAAGCAGTGCAACCCCAACGCTGAATCAGCTTGAACAAATCAAGGAAAGCCTCCATGCGAGCCAACTGATCCTTGAAGAGTAAAGAAAAAGCAGTCAAAGAATCTATAACTATCCGCTTAGCCCCTATCTTCTCAACAGCCAAATCAACCTCGCCACCGCCCTCGGTAAGAAGCTTCTTAACGTGCTCAGGTGTGTACTCAATAACAGCCAACTTGTCCTCATCTTCCAACGCCTTCAAATTCCAACCGAACTCCTTCGTGTGCTTGTAAATCTTCCCCTTAGACTCCTCAAAAGTTATGTAAATGCCAGGCTCGTTAAAGTCGAGGGCGCCGTTACGCAAGAACTGCAAAGCAAAGATACTCTTACCAGTGCCTGGGCCGCCACAAACGATGTTCACAGAGCTTTGCTCAAAACCGCCTCCCATAACCTCGTCCAAGCCCTCGATACCGGTCTTAACCCTATCATCACTAAAATTAAGCGGCTTATCAGAAGAATCCCTGGCCCTCTTAATCTGAAACTTACCGTCTTTCAGAGAAACGTTATGAGAATCTGTCTTAGAAGAATCCACAATCCTGACAAAACCACCTTTTTTCGAAACCTGCATAATCTTTCTTTAACAAAAAGTTGTTTATAAACTTTGTTGAATCATAAATTAGTAAGCAGGCCACCGAGAAGAGTAGACACTATGAAACGGACAGCAAAGAATATCAAAACGCTGACGGCAATCAGTATGGGAATCAGCTTGAATCCCTGCTTCTCCTCACCCTTGGAGATAAGCCCCAATATCAGTGAGCCCATAACAGAAGTCATAACCAGAGAGGTTATGACATAGGTCATAATGAACTCTGAACTAATCGAAACCTTAGAAATGGTCAGGGGCATGCTCATGGTGCTTATGCTCTCACGGGGAATCTCAACCTTGGAAATAACCTCCTTCATAACGTCAACGAGGAAAGAACTCAAACCGTAAAGAAGGGGGGCGCCAAAGGTAACAGCAGAAAAAATAAAAATAACATACATACGCACGTTAGACCTAATCTTCTGATCAACAAACTCCTGATCGCGGAGATTTCTAGCAGTTTGCTCGATCAAAGCAGCCAACTCACCGCCAGCCCTCAAACCAGAAACTATCAACTCCATAGTCTTCCTAAGCTTATCAGACCTCACCCTTTTAGTCATGTCCATCATAGCAACAGAAATTTCCTTACCGATCATCACATCCTTGCCCACTCGAGTAATCTCATCGGTAAGAGGGCCGAACTCTGGGCGAGCGGACAAGAGAAGAGCCTTCTCAGGAGTCAAACCTGCCCTGAGATTACTGGACATAAGCTGCAAAGCGTCAGGCAAAGCAGACTCTACAACCCTAGCCTTAGCATCCACACTCAGAAGAAGCCAGATGTAAAAAGTCACCTCAAAAGAGATGAAAGCTATTGCAAAAGTAATCCACAGGTTAAACTTAAACATAGCACCGAGAGCAAAAGCAGCCATCCAACCGAAAACGAAACCGAAAGAAAGAACAAAACCAGTAAACCGATAAGGATCTATGCTGAGGTTAGCGTAATCCAGAAGCTCCATATAATTAGACATAACCTTCTTAGGGTACAACATCGAAATAATCCTGTACAGAGTCATGTTATCAAATTAGGCCTCCTCGACTTTATCACACCCATAAACATAATTTGCAAGAAAACCACTAAAACGAAAAGCCCCCAAAACATAAGCTTAGTCACGTACTCACCGAGAGAGATGAAAGAAGACAAAATGATTATAAAAGTAACACTGAGAGATGGTACGATAACAGCAACAAGCATGTAAAACATAGCAAGCGGACTTAACTGGCCGCCGTAATTCTGAATCTGAATAAGCTGCTGTTCAGCCAACCTGTTAATAATATCGCTGATAACAGCAGCCATGTCACTGCCTGCCTTCATACCGTTAACAACCTGCCAGATTGTCCTCCTGAAAAGATTTGAGGGGTTGTTAGAAGCGAGCTCCTCTAGAACCTCAACTTGAGGTCTGCCAGCGTTAATCTCCTTCACAGCCTTAGCGAATTCCTTGGAAACCTCACCATAATCACCAGAAGATATGTTAACGAGAATGTTGAAAGTAGGGACGCCGGAGTTCAGCTGGATAAGCAGGTTCTGCAAAGCAGGAAGGAGATTCTGCTCCAAACTCCTGATCTTCTTACGAGAAAGAATTTTCGGGTAGGAAATCTGCTGAACGAAAACAAAAAAAGAAAAAATCGTGCCAGAAACAATACCAAAAATTATGGGTGTCTCAAGACCTGCCAAAAAAACCAATGTGGAAATAAAGGCTGAGGAAAAAACAAAAAAAATAAGAGAAGAAGCTAGGCACATGGAAAGATACTCCCTAACGTCAATCCTCAAGCCGGCCTGACGCAAACTCAAACCCGTAAAAGGAAAAAAGGGCTTAAGCGAGTAAGAAAAACCCAAGAACAATCTTGAAACCCTCAAGATGATTTTTTCCGGCAAAAGGTTATAGGGCAGTTTTAACATTGCAATTACTTAAGCAGATCATCAGCTTTACCATCCTTATCAACTATCTTCATCAAAACCTCATTATTCTTGTAATAAGCATTCATGATATGACCAACCTCAAAAATGCTCCTGTGGTTATGCTTAACCATCCACTCAAGAATCCCCTTCTTAGAAGCTATGTCTTGATTTATCTCTCTCATCGTCATACCAGTATGCCTACTCAAGTCCTCAAACACACGAACAGGATCAGCGTGAGCAACAACCTCGTCCTTCTCAGGCTTCCACCTGTAAAGAACGTTAGGCTTGACTGAGGTTCCACCCTCCTCCTCAACCGGCAAATACTCACCAATCTGGAAGGTACGCCTAATACCGCGACGCCTATCCCTAAACATAACCACGTTAAGGTTAACAGCACTTAAGAGATTAGGAGGAACCTCGATAGGAGGGTTGGTAAGCCTCTTAATAGTATCGTTAATGGTATCTGCGTGCACGGTAGCATAGACAGAGTGACCTGTGTGCATGGCCTCAAACAAAACCTCTGCCTGATCCCTCCTCCTCATCTCACCGAGAATAATCCTGTCAGGCCTCATCCTCAAAGCGTTAACGAGCAGGTCAAGCATAGTAACCTCCCCCTTGCCCTCAGGGTTCGGCTGCCTAGTGATCAGAGGACACCAATAGAGATGCTCAGCAAGCTGAATCTCACGAGTGTCCTCAATACTCAGGATACGCTGGTTTGGAGGGATAAAGGGCATGAGAACGTTAAGCATAGAAGTCTTACCAGAAGCAGTGCCGCCGCTGATAAGGATGTTCATCTCGTACTGTATAGCAAGCCAGATTAATGCGAAAACGTTGGGAGGACAAGTCTTCTCCTTAATAAAATCGGTAACAGTCCAAGGATCACGAGCGAACTTCCTAATCGTAATCGTGTTACCCTTCGTCGATATAGGATATAGGACAGCGTTAGCACGATCACCAGTAATCAGATGAGCGTCAAGCAATGGATTGAGAGTTGTTACCTGCCTACCGACACGACGAGCAATAATGCTAGAGTAATTCTGAATCTGTTCTTCAGACTTAATAGTGATGTTGGTTTCAAGCCAGCCGTACTTCTTATGATAAACGCGAACAGGCTCCTTAGAAGAGATTAAAACGATCTCCTCAAGATTGAAATCGTTCAACAGAAACTCAACATAGCCAAGACCAAGCATCTCGTGAAGCAAAGTACTGATCAAGTAAGACTTAACCTCCTCATCGACCCTGGGAACAACACTCTTAATCAAGGACTCAGCCTTAATGCTGAACCTCTGCTTCAAAGAATCAATAACCTTAGGATCAAGAATCTCAGAAGTTGTAATAGTAGTCTCAGTGATTAATTTATCCCTTACGTCTTCGAGCAAAATCTTAGTAGCGGGAAGCAACTCCGGAATTACCAACTCGTATCTCAAATTACCGCTTGAACTCCTAACTATGTTAACCTTAGTCTGAATCAACTCAGACTGAACCTCATAAGCCTCAATCACTTCTTGCAAAGTTCCACCTCACCGAAAGGAGGATAGTTAAGGGTAATCAGGTCATGACTTTCCAGAATCCTAGCCCACTCCTCAGCCATCTCGATAGAAATGTTAAAGCCTTTAGCAACATCAGACAAAGTAAGCTTACCCTTCTCATTAACTAGCTCATACAAACGATCCAAATCAGTTTTATACTTGCTTGCCTTAGCAACTATGCTCTTCTTAATCACGCTTATATTCTCCTTAGAAACACTCTTCTGGATCTCCATCTTAGACTTGTGATACCTGTAAAACCTTAAAGACACAACAACCAGGGAGATGAGAAACAGAGCACCTACGCTAAGCAGGAAATAAGGACTGGAAAAAGAGATTACCCCCCTAGAATTAAGTATAAGAAGAGCAACAACACCAAGAACAAAAAACGTAACGAACAACACGACCTTGGGCTTAACCTTACTCTTAACCTTCTCTTTCCCAACCTTCTTAGTTTCATCAACAACAACACCGACAACCTTCTTCTCCTCAACCACCTTGACACGCTTAAACTTAGAGAAGAAATCCTTAACCTTATCAGAGTGCTTCTTCACAAAATAAAGATTAACCAGGAAGAGCAGACCGGCAATCAAGCCAAGAGCGCTGTAAACCCAGGTGGAAGAAATCATCTCGCTCTTAACAACCAAAAGGTAAATCAGGAAAACAAGGAACAACAACAAAGCAAAGAAAGTAAAGTACTTAGACAACTTCTTAAGCTTACCACCCACTTTATGGGAGGGTTTGAAGTCCTTCTTATCAGGCTTATTTGAGAACGCTCTAACAGGATTAGGAGCTACTGTCACCCTCTTTTTTTTATCAATCATCTTACCATATATTAGTATTAATCCCCCTTTATTAATCTTTTTTTATTTTCTTCTTAACAATTTGCTTCTTATCACCCCTAGTCAGGATGAAATAACCGGTAACACCCACCACCAATGCTGGAATTAAAAAAAACAACCACCTGTAATACTTATCATAGGGAGAGGGAGGCTTAACTTCCTTACCAGTATCAGCATCTATCAGAGTGCCTTTCGAATCGTTGAGCTCCCAAACAAGCCGCATATCACCGTCCCCGTCAGGAAGCAAGGCCAAATTGGGATTAGTACCCGGGTTCTGTTCTATAATCTGCTCCAGAGATAACCTCGGAACGAGATCTGTATTCGCCTCAACATACCAGTCTATGCTGAGAGAAGAAATCTGGATCTCGTCACCCTCACCGATCTGAAGGCTGCCGGAAACAGTGCCAATCACTGGTATGCCATCACAATACTGACGCTCATTTCCAACAAAAGTGACGACAGCAGGTAACCTGGTACCGGCAACAGTAACCTGCATAGAGTAGGGCGTACCCAGAACACGGCTGTTACGCTCAAAAAAATTACCAGAAATCCTCAAAGCCTGATCATTGGTAAGGTAGGCACCAGAGTCATGATGCTCAAAATACTTCCTTTTAATATCGCGATGGAGTATGTTGTCCCCCCTGCTTTCTGTAACAACCCACTCATAACCATCCATGACTATGCTAGAACCGGAAGCAATCTCAGGAGGAAGAAAAGAGTGGGGCATTGTACAATCAGCACAAACCTCAAAAGACAACACCACCAAAGCCAAAAAAAGCAACCCCTTTTTCATCAGAAAAATTAAAATACTAAGCGTATATTAATTATTGTATTCCTTAAGTAATGATAAAAATCCAAATCCACTTAGGGATGTTTTAAGTAGCTTTAAATAATAAGCTTGATTAGGTGAAATCAATGAAAAAAAGAGGGCAAGTTTCTATAGAATTCATGGCGATAATAGGTTTCGTAACTTTCATAGCACTAACCATGCTGATAATATCACAATTCTACCAGAGACAGGTGGCCACCCAAGTAGAAACGAACCAGATTGACCACTTAACAAGAAAAATAATCGAAGCTTCAGAATCTGTGTACTACCTGGGAGAGCCTTCAAAAACAACGATAAAAGCAAACATGCCCAACCACGTCGAATCAATAAACATAAACAACAACGAAATAGACTTCAAGGTAAAGGTGGCAGGCGGAAAAACAACAGACATAAGCTATAGTTCAAAAGTAAACCTAACAGGAAGCATATCACCAGCACCAGGACTCAAAAAAATAATTGTGGAAGCCAAGTGCGGAGACTTCACCGGATGCTACGTCCAAATAACAGGCTGAAAAAAGGCCAAGTCGCTATGGAATTCATAATACTTGTAGGTATAGCTTTCTTCACATTCCTAAGCCTGCTCATAATAATGCTCTACCACACAGAACAACTCAGGAACCAAAAAGAAACAGAACTAGTGGTAGGAATATCATTAATGGTGCAGAACGAACTGAATTCTGCGAGCGTGGTAAAAGACGGCTACTACAGAGAATTTGTAATACCAGAACAACTCGACGGAAAAGAGTACAAAATAACAAGGGAAAACAACAGGCTCTACTTCAAAACAACGAAGTACGAAGCAAACGTGATAGTACCAGATTATGAGGGGGAGCTTGAAAAAGGGGTTAACACGATAAACAAAACAGGGGGTGTGCTAAATATCAACCAATAAGAAAGCACAAACCTGGACTGTAGACTTCTTAATCGGAACTGTGATGTTCATAATAACACTGGTAATATTCTACCAATACTACTCAAACACAGTAGCCATAGACCTTGGAGAGGTGGAAAGCGTAAGAAGAGATGCTTACATGATATCAAACTTCCTCATGTCAGAAGGCTATCCAGCTGACTGGAACTCGACAAGCGTAGAGCATATAGGGGTAGTAGAGGAAAACTTCAGACTCAACAATTCGAAACTACAGACACTAACAACCCTGGATTATGACACAACAAGAAGGCTGTTCAACACAAAATACAACTACTACTTCTATTTCCTGGACAAAAACAAACAAGTAGCAAACATGAGCACCTACGGCAAACCCGGAATAAACATGACAAACGTAGAAGAGATAGAAGACCCGAACAAAATAGTTACCATTTCAAGATTCATCTTCTTTGAAAGAAAAATATACAGGATGGTGCTCTACGTATGGGATTGAAGGGATATTACTTCACATTCGACGCACTAATAGCAGTGGGCCTAATAATAACCCTGCTAGTAGTCATGCCTTTGCTTTACGTCGGAAAACCAGAAAAAGAGCAGCTCAACACCTACTCAGAAGACCTTGCAAAGATACTCTCAACAATCAAAGTGAACGAAATAGACAACGATTACATAACAGAGTTGATTAACAACGGAAGCGTAAGAAATGACAACTCAACAATACTAGAGCTTATAGGAGAATTCTGGGCAACAGGAAACACAGACATAGCAAAAAACATAGCAGAAAACATAACAAAAGAGCTGATACCAGAAACATACAACATAGGGATAGCGATGGGAGGAGACTTGCTATCCAACCTTAACCAGAGCGAAGCAACAAACCTGGCCAGCTACAGAAGGATGATATCAGGCATAGTAGAAGGAGAAGACGTTACGGGTTATGCTTCCAGAGTTTTTTTAACAGGGCTAAATGCCCAGTCAAGCGCAACCTACTCATTCTTCGGGGGCTATGTCGGAGACGGAATAATAACACAAAAGATCGAGTTGCCGGAAACAACAACGATACACTATGCCTATATGGAGCTGGATGCTGGAAACAACTTCGACCTCTACATAAATGACATATACTGCGACAGATTAAACATACAACAAAACGGAACCATGAGAGCTGAAAGCTGGTACCTAAACTCGTCATGCTTAACCTCCCTGGTCACAGGAGAAAACCTCATAAAAATAAACTTCACAGACAACCTCTCAAACTACATAGGAGGAGGCTACATAAAAGTAGCATACGAAACCTCAGAACTAAACCTGACGTTCACACAACAAGAGATGATACAAAAAGAATGGCTACCCGGCATACAGGGAATAATAAACCTGTACACATCATTTTACACTCCTGGGAATTTAACAGACATAAAGCTGTACCTTCACTACATCAACAACTACACTATGTATGTGAACATAGGCAACACAACAGTATACGAAAGCGACGGATATTTAGGTGATGTAAACGTACTAATAGAAAACCTAAGCTTAAACTACTCAGCACTAAGCGAAAAAACAGTGCCGCTGAGGATAGGAACAAGAAACCTAACGCTGCTGCCAGGGGAGGGGGGGAAAGCAGACGTAACACTAATAACAGACAGAACAGGCAGCATGAGCGACTGTGACGTGCAATCGACAAACTGCACAAGACCAGACTGCAACTGGTGGTCCTCAGGATGCCAAAACACGAGGAAAGACGTGGCAGTAGACGCAGACAAAAGCTTCGTAAACACAATACTGTCAACAAAAGGAAATACGGTAGGATTGATAGGTTATGGGGAAAGAGCAAGCCCTGTATGCGACATGAAATTCTTCAGCGAAGACAACACATCAATCCAGAACAGGATAAATGATTACAACTACAACAACCAATGGCAGGACTGCGGGTGGACATGCATATCTTGCGGTGTTGATCACGCAACAACCCTACTGATGGAAAAAGAAACAACGTATGGACTTAGCAGAACAGAAACCGTAAACACGACTCAATACCACCTAGGGGACGATGGATCTGTATCAGTAACAGAAACCTTCAACTTAGAAGTAGACAAAGAAAAACTCGTAAAATCAAGAATAACGATATTCGGAAAAGACGTAGATGTAAGTTACGGCTACAAGGACTGCGTCTACCTCAACAATCAATACTTAGGACAAATCTGCGACTCAAACGAAGTAGGGGTTTACGGATGGCACACATGCATATATGACATAGAACAAAACAGGATAAGCAACGGAACAAATACGGTAAAAATAACTGGCGGCAACGTAAATGGATGTGAAGATACCTCAGGAAGCCAGGATGACTGGGACTTCAAAGACGTAACCATCGAACTATGGCACTCAAACACATCAATAGAATCAAAATCGTCATACGCCCAAGGTTATTTACAAGCAGGCTTTTATCTGAGATACGTTAACGACAACAACGCGATTAACATCTCAGAAGTAGAACAAGATAAACCCAACCCCGTAGACTTCACAAATGGAATGCAGAGCACAGCAAACACATTCGGACCTGGAGCAGGGGACGACGGGTGGGACTGGCAGTCAGGGATATACAATTACACAGGCAGCATGACTTTCAACGGCGTTGTAAACGGAAAACTAGAAATCTATGCTGCTGGAAACGCTCAGCGATCAGGGGCTTACGGAATACAGATTTACATATCGAATGAGGCATACCAAAACATAACAAGCGGAAAAAGAGCAGAAGTATCATTTGACTATGAATGGTACTCCAACCCAACCAACCCATTCGAGACAGGAGACGAGGTTTGGATAAAAGGCAGATGGTACAGCCCATACTCAAGCTACCACTGGTTCGGAAACCAAAGCGACACAGGACACTCAACATCAGACCAGGATTATGAAATAGACGCAGTAGACAACCCAGACACAGAGATGAACAGAACATACTTACAAGACATAACACCATGGATAGAAGGGGCAGGATGGTACTACCTGGACATAGGAGGAAAATCAACATCAGACAAAACCGACGAATGGGGGTACTTCAGGTTTGACAACATAGCAGTAAGGTTCTACAACGAAAGCATACCCAAATTCAACCTAGCAATAGACAACAAGGTTAAGTCTGCAAGATTGGATTTCGAAACCATGGACGTAGAACCAAACTTGTACAACTGCATATTTGTAAACAACTATTATCTAGGAAGAGTCGACTACCAGAGATGGTCAGGAACGAACCAATGGCAAAACGTTACCATAGACATACCTGTAATATGGCTAAAAAACGGGGAAAACGATCTGATGATGACAGGGGGAACTTCAGCCGGATGCAACAGAACAGGAAACCAGAAAACATGGATAGTAAGGAATATTAACATAAGCACCATATCAGCGAATGATTACGAATATTACGATAGGTTCAAATCCATGATGATAATGAGCGACGGAGAAGCAAACACGAAGATAGCAGACTGCCACAACTATGGATCATCAACGTGCACAACTGTATCAGGTTGGGAAACACCCTCACAGGAAACAATAAGAAAAGCATGCGAAGCACACAACCTCTACAACATAAGCATCTATGCAGTAGCATTCGGCAATGCAGGTTCTAGTGCAATAAACACGCTGAACCAATCAGCATGCTGCGACGACTGCTCACACTTCTACACTAGCAACAGCGCAGAAGAACTCGTTTATATATACGAGAGGATAGCACAGGAGATGGTAGTGATAAGCTTCGCACAACAAGGGCTGAACATAACTGGAAACGTTACCGAAAGCATACTATACCCTGATTCATACATAAAACTAAGTTATAACCCAACAACCACCCTCCAGTTCGGAAACATACCAGTGCCACTAGAAAGCACACCGTTCGGAAACAACATCAGCGAAGGAATTTTCGAAATACCTCCAAACGTAAACGTGCTAGACGTAAAAGTAACGTCGTACTCATCAGACATGTGGACTGACTACCTGCTCTTAAACAACTTAACTGAAATATACAAACTTGCAGACTACGGCCAAGATTACACAATACTAGGAGACCCTTACTTCATACAAGTGCCTGTACAAAACGTGCAACAGGGAAACAACACAGCAAGGATAAGCACAGGGATAAGCCCCCAAAACTACACAGGAGGATCGCCAGACAACAAAGTAATTTACAAGGTAGGGGTGGACTTAGCAATAAACTACTCAGACATATACGGAAAAGCAGAAGGGTGCACGTGGTATGTTGAGTTCGAAGACGGAACTAATGAAAGTATACAGATACCAAGCAATTACACAGGCAGCAACTTATGTGTGTACTACCACAACGGAACTGTCTATACCCCTGGAAGCGCACAACAAGACTCTATAAACAGCGCAGTAGAACAACTAATCAGGCAGTTGGACTTCGACCAAGACAGCTTACTCGACGTTAACATAGACAAGAACGACCTGCAACTAGAAATAATAGCCATACCAGGGGTGCCATACCTCTGGGGCCCAACCATAGCAGAGGTGAGAACTTGGCAATAGGAAAAAAAGGGGTTTTTTACACACTGTTGGCAATAATGTTCATACTCATATTTCTGTTCTTCGTGAAAACAAAAACAGAAACAAAACTAGAAGAAAAAATAGACCTAACCAGGACAAGAATAGACACCATGGACCAATACATAGACGGTGTGGAAGAGGACATACAAAGAGCACTCTACATAACAGGATTCAGAAGTGTGCTTGCACTAAACCAATACCTGCTAAAATCCAACGGCACATACATCAACAGCACACAAGAAGCGTTCCAAGAAGCAATTTTCAACGGCACAGTAAACGGAACACAAGACGCGCTTGTCAGCGGATCAACCATCTACGAATGGGTGGCCAACGTAAGAGAGAAGGGAAACAACCTAAACATAAACCTGGAGGTGAGAGACCCTGAACTAGCAGTCTACCAAACAGACCCCTGGCACATAAAACTAGAGCTGAATGCAACAGTGATAGCAGAAGACATAAGAGGGCTGGCATCGTGGAACAGGAGACCGACGATAATATCAATCATAAGCGTAGAAGGATTTGAAGATCCGCTGTACATAGTAAACACCTACGGAAGATACACAAACGTGATAAACAGAACTCTGTATGAAGGCAACTACACATACCAAGTGAGCCCAGGCGTTTGGGATGTGAACAACTTAAGGGATCATGTAACCAAGATGTACTACACAGAAAACACAGATGCACCTGACTTCCTGATGAGGTTCGAAGGAAAAATGACAGGATCGCAAAACGGCATAGAAAGCATGGTTAACCTTGAAAAGCTCAGCTCACAAGGAATACCAGTCTACGATTACAGCGTTGTGGACCATGAATACTGGTCCTCAACATCGGGAGTGCCCATAAAGGGGATGCAGAGCTGGTTCAGGATAGATTCAGGCCATAGAACAAAATACCAAGTAGATGACCCATACTTTGACTTATAACAACTTCGAAGTGGCTAAAAGTTTACAGTTAAATTTATAAATGAAATAATCATAGATTTTATCGATAATCATACACTAAAAAAAAGGAGGCGATAGAAAGTGAAGAAAGCACAAGCAGCCATGGAATTTTTGATGACCTATGGTTGGGCTATTCTCGTAGTTCTAGTTGCAATTGGAGCACTAGCTTACTTTGGAGTGCTGAACCCAAGTAGGTTCTTGCCAAGCAGCTGTACACTCATTCCAGGTCTAAGTTGTGACGAACACAAAGCCACAAGCGCTGGAGCAACACTAATAATAAGAAACGGTATGGGAAGCAACGTAGCCATCGACACCATAACATTAACTGGTACGGGAGTAAGTGGTTGCACAGCACAGTCAGGCAGCATAGTAGATGGTGCAACAGCAACATTTACGATACCTTGTTCCACATTCCCATCAAGCGGAACCAGAGTGAAGGCTGACATAGACTTAGATTACACTCTAAGTGGCAGCACGTTAGGTCACAACGTAACTGGATCGTTGGTGACGAAAGTAGAATAAACCTTTTACTTCTTCTTTTTTTATTTTATATCTCACAAACCTTATCCAGAACCCTGACACCCTTATTCGTAATCTCCAAACCAAAAGTCTTCTCAGGATGCTTTGTACCCCTCATCTTAAGAATCTCGATAGCCCTAACCCTTGAACCCTTCCTCCTAAGATGATAAAGAAGAATTATGCTGTCAACCTCGAACTCGAGAGCAGCGGTAATTGTGGAGCCATCAGGAGTCTCCTCCTGAGATGTGAGAACAGCGGTGCAACCCCACTTGTTAATCAACTCAAACAAAGCAAGGGATGACTCTTTCTGGACGAGCTCGTCCTTATACAACAGGGTGAAAGAGGTTATCGAGTCAATAACCATACGCTTAGCCTTCATATCAGAAACAAGCGTGTCTATTGTGCCCCCACCCTCAATCAGGACCTTCTTAACCTGCTCAGGGGTGTATTCAAGAAAAGCAAATTTGCCCTCCTTCTCATACTTCTCCAGGTCCCAGCCAAAGCCAAGCATATCCTCGTAAAGCTTATCCTTCTTCTCCTCAAAAGTGACATAAATTCCAGGCTCGCCGTTCTTCAAACCCTCAACAAGGAACTGAATACCAAAAATCGTCTTACCAGAACCAGGGCCTCCGGAAACAAGGTTGATGCTGCCCTGCTTAAAACCTCCCTGAACCAAATCATCAAATCCAACGATACCAGTAGTTATTCTCTTAACAGGCGGAGTCATTTTTTGCCTTTCATCACGTCTTGCTCTATCAAGGAGAACGGAAGCTCCTTGGTCATAACCTTAATGCCGCCCTTAGCAATCACAAATGGGTAGATATCTATAGAGTGATCCTGACCGCGCATCTTAGCAACGTGAACAACTCTTTCAAACGAAGAGCCCTTCCTAATCTTCGTCAGTATGATCATGCCGTCAAACAAGTAATCCTCGGACGTGTATAAAAAGGTGTCTATATCTGTAATATCCCTCTCAGAGGTAACGAGGAGGGTAACACCGGCCTCCTTCATCTGCCTCAAGAAGCTAATAACCCCCTTCCTGAACTCCATACCGTGCTGATAAACAAACTTGAACAAGGTGAGCGAATCAAGGGCAACCCTCTTAATTTTTTTCTTTCTTAATAAAGTTAGAGGGGCTTCTAAAGAAATCATCTTACCATTAGTGATAGACTGCTCAACAATGGTAATAAGACCCTTCTTCTCAAAACCATCAAGATCAAAACCCAAACTGGAAGCACTCATCCTCAGGGAGGGAGCGCTCCGCTCAGAGGTTATTAACAAACCAGGAATGTTATTCCTCGCACCTTCATAAATGAACTGCAAAGCAAAAATACTCTTACCCGCACCAGGACAGCCAGTAACGAGAACAGAAGTATCAGCAAGAATGTTAGTCTTAAGTACTTCTTCCATACCGGGAATGCCGAGATTAATCCTTTCCATCAAAAACCACCTCTAATGTATTAAATAAAAAGTACTACTATAAAAACTTTACCAAAAAACTTATATAGTTTAAAACATATTTTAGGTTTATGGGAAAAATAGAGGAAGAATTTGACAAAGGGGTGAAAGACTTAAAAGATTACATAGCACTGGCAACGGTGGATGCCGGCAACTACCAAAAAACAAACCTCGTTCTCGTAAAACATTTAACAAAAGATGAGAATATACCGGGAGTCTACGTAACTCTGAACAAGCCCTTCGAGTTTATGAAAAAAGAATTTGAAAAAACAAAGATAGATACAAAGCTCATAATCTTCATAGATGCGGTAACAAAAACGGCGGGTGGCAAAACAGAAAAAACAAAAAACTGCCTGTTCATAGGAAACCCAGAGAATCTGAGTGACATATCGATCGCCATGGACCAAGCAGTAAGAGCACTTCCAGGAAAAGAAAGATTCCTATTCTTTGACTCGTTAAGCACCCTACTGATGTACAACAGGGTGGAAACAGTAGCGAGATTCATACACTTCTTAGCAGGAAAGATGAGAGTGTGGAAAGTAAAAGGAATAATAGTATCTTTGAAAAAAACAGACAAAGAGCTGATAGAAGAACTAAGCCAGTTCTGCGACGTGATAATAGACTTGGCAGGTGGGAAAAAATGAATCAGGGAATAAAATACCTAATAGGCCTAACAGCAATATCTCTGGGTTTGATAACTATAATGTGGATAGTCAAACAAGCAGACCTCATAGCAGGAATACTGTCACTAACATTTGGCATAATGGCCATAATATGGTCATACAGGGCAAGAAAATCGCTATCACCTGGATCGTCCTTGAGGGAATATCCCACATACTTCATAATATGCCTCATATTTGTAGTGGCCTTCTCTATAGCTCTGACAGCAGAAAGATTCTTCATTAGGATAAGTACTGGAACAATACTCATCTACCTGGAATACACGCTACTCACGTTAGCATACCTAACTTTCGTAGCAGCAGCATACAAGATATGGAGCATAGGACAGGAATTCGGATTTGAAAAGGAATCAGCAGAAATAAAAAAAGCCATGAAAAAGAAGAAAAAATGAGGAAATATCTCATAGCAGTACTTATCATTCTACTTTCTTCATACATATACGCAGAGACGAAAACAGCAGAAAAACTAAACATAGGGTCAAAAGAAACAGTAAACGGAAAAACGGTAACGATCCTGGACGCAACATATGACGGAACAGTAAAGGTAGAAGTCGACGGAAAAAAAGACGTGATAGGATTAGGAGATTATGTAAAAGAAGTCAACGGGATGAAGTTAAGAATAGCTAATTACACATACATAGACGAAACGTTTGTAGAGATCAGCATGGAAATAACCGTAGACATCAAATGCGGAGACGACATTTGCAACGCAAACGTTTCAGAAAGCAACGAAAGCTGCTGCACAGACTGCGGCTGTACAACAGGCACGTGCATAAGCAACGTATGCAGGACAGCAGAGTGCCAGGAAGACAAAGAGTGCGAGGATGATGACAACTGCACCATAAACAAGTGCAGCTCAGAAAAGAAATGCGAAACTACAAATGTTACGGAATGCAAGAATGATGACGGTTGCTGCCCAGAGGGTTGTAAAAATGAAAATGACAAAGACTGCAAAATTGCAGAAACAGAAAAACCCGAAGGGGAATGCCAAAACAACTCAGACTGCGACGACAAAAATGCCTGCACAACAGACAAGTGCGAGGAAGGAAACTGCACCCATCAAGCAACTGCCGGCTGTGATTACAAAGGAAAATGCTACAACATAACAGAAAGAACAGAAGAGGTTTACTGCACAGAAGGGGGAATGAAACAACAAAAAGCAGATAAGGTTAGCTGCAACAACGACTATGAGTGCAAGGAAAATATCTGCACAAAAAACCTATGCGGAAAGGAATCAAAAAAGGGAATTTACATGGGGGTATTAGTGGCCGTACTAACAATTCTAACACTTGCATTGATGAGCCAACACCTCTTCAAAAAGAAAGACAAAAAGCAAGATTTAAATCCTCAGGAATGCCCTGAAAACACATGAAAGACCTTGAAGAAGAATTAAAAGGCTTGTCGGAAAAATTCATAGCACTGGTCATCGTGCCAGCAGAAAAAATGCAGGAAACAAGCATCGAAATTCTCAGCATACTAACAGACAAGTACAAGGGAGGTGGCTACATAACGGTGAACAGGCCATACCAGAGCATGGCAAAAATACTAAAATCAAAAAACATAAACGACAGAAACCTCTTCTTCGTAGACTGCATAACAGACTACCTGAGAGAAAAAGAGGTTATAGCAAAAAACTGCTACTTTGTCGATTCCCCAGCAGACCTCACAGAAATAGGGATAGCACTAGAACCAATAATAAAAGATGAGGTACACCAGTTCCTGATACTTGACTCTTTGGACACGCTAACTGTCTACAACAACCAAGAATCAGTAATAAAATTCACACACTTCCTAACAGGAAAACTAAGGATGCACGACATGAGCTGCGTGCTCTTAGCAATAGACGAGAAATCGGATGAAAAATTACTACACAAGTTAGGGCAGTTCTGCGACAAGGTAATAACGCTAAAATAAACTCAACGACTTAACCCACTGCTTAAGATTACTATCCTTAACCAGATTCCCAGAAAAAGAAGAAGCGTCACGAAACTTGCGGGGAATCTTAGCACACAACCTGCCCCTATCTTCAAAAACAGCATACCTCCTGTTCTTCTCCCTAAACCTAGAAGCGTGCCTCTGCTGAGAGGCTTTAGGTCCGATATGAACCTTAAACTCAGGCAACAAACCAGAATTGACTATGAAATAAAACAAGGCCTTCTTATTCCAAGACCATGAAGCATCGTAAACAGTGAAACCTTCCTTCAAGAATGAGCTCCTGATATAGGTGAAAGCCTTAAGCAATTTAGCACCGACCACGTCTTCCTTACCAGCAAGAGGGACAACCTCAAAAAGAACCAGTGTCTTGCCCTTAGCCTTCTCCCTCAAATCGTCTACGGTCAACTCTCTCCTGACAAAAAACTCCTCAGAAGGATTCTTCAAGAATTTCTTAGCAGCAGCAATAAGCTTAACGTACTGCTCCCTGCTCAAGGCTGCTGCAGCATTCCTATCAGGCTGAACAGGATCTATCAAAATAAGAGGGGACTGGGTTTTTGCCCTGTTAAGCTCAACACCATGCTTCATAACATCTATGTATTCTTTATCCTTCCAGTTAGCAACAGCCTTTACGAATCTCTCAAAAGAGCCGTACCTAACAACCAGAATCTCCAAAACATAACCAGAAAAACCTCGAATGTAGGACTCAGCACCGTAACAAGACTGCGCACGACAAAAAGCCTTAGCAAGCCTTATATCATCGGTAAGCTTAGCATACTTCCTGAGCCACAAAGTATGCAAAGGGCTTATGTCTGTAATGTTAACAGCCTCAGAAGCCTTCTTAATATCAAGAATCGGAACGATCTCAAAAGTAAACTCCTCCTTGAAAACCCTGAAATAATCACGGGAACCGTGAAGAGAAACAACCCTTGAGAACTTCTTCCACAACTCCTTGGCCAGGATCTTAGAGATGTCTTTATCTCTGTACTTCTTAAAGTCAAACTTAACATAAATATCGATGTCATGAGTTCCCTTCATCCAGGTACCCTTGGCACCAGAGCCGCCTAGAACGACCTTAGCATTCTTAACCCTAATCTTGCCGATTATATCATCAGCAAGCTTCTTGACGAACAACTCCTCTTCCTTAGTCGGCTTTATTTTTTCAAGAACTTTACCCAAAACCCTATCCATGAAAAATAAAAAATTACAGCACAATATAAAGTTTTTGGTAAATCACAACTTCTTAATCTTGGCAACAAAGAATCCTTCAGTATCGTTATCCTGAGGCCAGAGTCTTAAACACTTTTTAATCTCAGGATTGTAAACCTTGCCCCCGAACTCCAAAATAGGCGGGCTTGACTTTATGTCAAGGCTTATTTTCTGCAACTTAGCATCATCATGCCTACCCAACAAAGCATCAACAACACCCTCATCCTCCTCGGGCTCCAGGGTGCAGGTAGAATAAACAACTATGCCGCCAGGCTTAAGTATTTTGAAAGCTGTGTCTAGGAGCTGTTTCTGGATTCCGGCCATCTGCCTAACAAAATTAGGATTCCACCAGCCAACAGTTTTCGGCGATTTCCTAATAGCTCCGGTACCTGAGCAGGGAGCGTCAACAAGGATATTATCAAACTCGGTCTTAAACCACCTGCCTTCCATCAAGGTTATCACAGCGTTAGCAACACCGCAACGCTGCAGGTTCATACTCAAGGGCTTCAACCTAGAAACCTCATTATCGTTAGCGACGATCAAACCCTTGTTCTTCATCATAGCAGCAAGCTGAGTTGTCTTAGAACCCGGAGAGGCACACATGTCAAGAACCAAATCTTCGGAAGAAGGATTAAGAACAACAGGAGGGATCATAGAAGCAGCCTCCTGCAAATAAACGTAACCAAGAAAATGCTCAAGAGTGTTGCCAATAGCCCTGCCCTCAACAAAAAAACCCTCCCTGCACCAAGGAACTGGTTTTAAATCAAAACACTTCCTCATTTCCCTAACAGAGGTCTTGATTGTGTTAACACGTATCGATTTCCTCAAGGGCTTCTCGCTAAACTCAATGAACTTGTCCATATCTGTGAGCTTTCCGTACCTCTCGAGAAAATTCTTCTTCCACTCCATGAAAAAAGGGTGCAAAACAATATTTAAATATGTTTACATCAAAGAATTAATCAATGCATTCTGACGAACTGACGAGGTGGATGAGGGAGAAGAACCTGACAAGCATAGCAAGGACACAGGTGACCCACCTCAAAAACGTCATAACAAATTCACTCAACATAAGAAAAGAGGGCATACTGATAATAGGAGACTACGGACAGCCAGGCAACCTTTGCGCTCCGATACTAACTCAGGGTTATCTGACGGCAACGCAAAGCCTCGGCCTAAATTCCGCAGTCGTGATGCAAGGGGTAAAGGACAGAAGCATGAATGCGGACAACACAGTAAAATACCTGCTTGAAAAACTGAAAAAGGAAAATGCGATAATAATAGCGCTGTCAAACAGGCTTGGAAAGTTAGGAGATTTGGGCAACATGAGGGAGTTCATAAAAAAGAGGAAACACAAATATGTGGCAACAACGGGAATGATAGGGCTGAGAACAGAACAAACATACTCACTAGCAGAATCGATAAACATAAACTACAAAAAAATAGCAAGGCTAGGAGAAAAAATAAAACAAGAACTGGACTGGGCCAGGGAAATAAGGATAATAACGTTGAGCGGAACAAACCTAAGGATAGACGTTCAGGGGCACCGAGCACTATCAAATACGGGTTACGTAAAAGAAAAAGGAAGCGGAGGTAACATACCGGCAGGGGAGGTGTACATAGCACCGACCAGAAACGGAGTTGACGGACAGCTGGTTATTGATGGAAGTTCCAGACACAAACAAGGAACAACGATAATACAGAGACCTGTAAAGATAACAATAAACAGGGGGATGATAACAAAGATAGAAGGAGGAGAAGAAGCAAAAACATTACAAAATTCTATCGACTGGATAAAAAACAAGGTAAAACAGCCAAGCAGCGCAAGCATGATAGGAGAGCTGGGGATAGGAATAAACCCAAAAGCAAGAATAATAGGGGCAACAATTGTGGATGAGAAGGCTTACGGCACAGCACACATAGGGATAGGGGGGAATTACTGGTTCGGAGGACATATATTCTCTTCATTACATTTAGACCAGGTATTCAAGAATCCCATCATAACAATTGACGGCAAAGAGCTGAAGATGCCGAGGAGAAGCGATCTGGAATAGCTGTAAATACCAAAAACATTTTAAAATCATGATTATTGAAAAAACACATGGAAAGACAAGAACTGGAAGATAAGGTATTGAAAATTTTAGAACCATATACAAGGCCAGAACTCCCCTTTTCTTCACAAATACTGGAAGGTTTACGCATCGAAGAACTTAGGGGATTCTACTACCTCTTAACTAACTCGTTAATGATTAAAAAAGGAAAGAAAAGACCTCGCTGCCCACCTATAACCCTTGAAAAATCTTCGATTGGGAACACATCACTGTACTCTTACAAAAAAGAAATGTGTGATTACATTGCCTATATTACCGGAGGAAAACTAAAATTCAAAAGCCCTTCAATACTCAGACCGGCCCTCCTTGAATCCACTGTAAACTATTTTAAAAAAAAGATTTAGAAAGAAAAGAGTAAAAACCCCTTTTAGTAAGTTTTATAAATTGGTTTGATAACATAAATTAGTAATATGTGTTCTAAACAACAAAGTTTTATAACACGAGGTAAAAAATGAAAGGAACAGTAAAATTTTTCAATCAAATGAAAGGATTCGGATTTATTGCCGGAGAAGACGGAAAAGAATATTTTGTGCATAAGTCAGGAATAGTCGAAGGCATAATCCTAAATGAAAACGACGCAGTCGAATTCGATGTAGAACAAGGGGACAAAGGCCCAAAAGCAGTTCATGTGAAAAAAGCATAAACAAGAAATATTTGGTATAAGCAGTATCATTGGATTTCTATATTAGATTAAAAAGCTGCGCTGACGGGGAAATGCACATAAATGTTCAATTCTGTGGTTGTGAAGCTCCCAATCGCAGCAAGCTGCGGGGTATATGAACTAACTAATTAACACAGAAATACTTATAAACCACCCAACTACCCCAAAAAAATAGAAGTGTTCTAAAAAACACGCTAAGGAAAAGTGAATAAAATGGAAAGCTTATGTTTTATGGAAGACAAATCCTGTGGGGGATGTTGCTGTATTGAAATCCCTGATGATAAAAAAGAAGATTTGGTACAATTATTCCATTTCCGAAGAGAAGTGTATAACACACATTTAGCGGGTAAATCTAAAATCAAAGATTATGAGACACAAATAGCAACAAAAGAAGAACTGTTATCAGTTGATACACTGGAGCAAACTCTGGAAAAGAAATGTCATTATTTAGGTTTTTTAGACAATGAAGAGACTAAAGTGGGTTGTTTAGCTCACCCTGAAATGAACAAAGGAATAGATTTAAGAGATTATGGATTCTATAAGTCTGCAAAAAAATGCCAAGATTTCTTTTGTGCAACAGCTGAAGTTTACGAGAAGTTTACACCAGAGCAACAGAGATGGTTTAGGATTTCCATTAGAACTTTGGATTGGTATGACTTAAGCAACCAAGATAAAACATATTCAATGATTACTAGGTTTAGAGAAATTTTGCCAAGAATAGAAGAGGCTGTTAAAGCAAACATGGAAGAAAAGAAAACAAAGATGGTATTAGATGAATTGTTAAAATCAGATGTAAAAAGTGTATCAAGAATAACAGCATCTCAAAAATAAAACTAGAGAATAATAAATGCGCTGCGCTGACGGGGATTTGAACCCCGGTCACAGCCTTGGCAAGGCTGGATTCTAGCCACTGAACTATCAGCGCATAAGGCAGAATTAAAAAAATATGCTATATAAACATTATGGTCGTCTTATCACAAACTTGGAGCTTATGTTGCCAAAACCCAAAATACCTTCTATCTTCCAGTTATTAAAAATGCCCTCGAAATTAGGGCCTGAAACAGGATTGCAGGGAAACTTGGTAGAGAGATACTTAACAAAAGAATCCAGCTCAGCAGCATTAGAAAAAACAACGTCGCTCTTGACTTCCAAGCCGTTGTTGAACAAAACACGAACGGGCTTATCAACACCGCCACAAACAACAGACCTGACGTTAGGGTCCTGCAAGAAGGCATCAACCTTGCCAAAACCAACAAGGTCCCTTCTCAAAAAGTACTTCAACCTGTCAGCATAATCGTCAGAGTAGTTAAGCTTGGCCTTCTTCAAAGCCTTTTCAATGTTCTTTTTCATGTACCTATCATCATCAAGATACTGGGGCTTCTTCCTTACATCCTTAGCAATCAAATCCTTAGCAAAACCCAAAGCGTTAGCATCAACGCTCGGCTCAGAAATGTTGTAAACCACACCTTCGCCTGACATACCAAGGGAATTCCTAACTATGGCAACACCGTTGGTATCTTTCAAGATGGTCAAAGGGTAGCTCCTCTCCAACTCGGGGAAGGGGTCCTCAAATTCCAGGAACTCTTCCTTTGAGGGTGAGGGAATTATCCCAAACTTTTTCTCAACCCTCCTAACCTCAGAAGGCCTTGGGGTAGGCAGAGGAGCCTCCGGCTTAGCAACAGGGATCTTCTTCTGACGAGCAAGTTGCTGGGCTCTCAACTGAGACATTGGAGGGGTAGGAACCTTAACAGCAGGCCTCTCCTTAATCCTTATAGGGATTGAGAGACCCCTTGAAATAGCAGATTTCATGTAAGGAGCCTCCTGAACAAGGGTAGGTTGCTCAGCAGGGGGCCTGCTAGCCGCGAACATAGCAAGAAGAAACCTCTTAGCAGCGTAAACTTTCCTAGACTGCGTCTCAGAGGAAAGCACCTCGAGAATCTCGTTAAGCTCTTTAATAGCCCTCTCCTCTGTATCATCCCTGATGAACTTGATGTCCATTTTCAAAACAGCTCAGGAGGCAGAACTCCGCTTCTCGGAGAAAAACCAGGAATAGAAGCTGAAGCACGCTCCCTAACATACTTCTCCAACAAGATGAGGCCCTTAGCAATAGTCTTATTCTGATCAAGAAGTTCCTCAAGCTTCTTCATGAGAGGCTCGTCAGTACCTGACTTAATCTGAGAAGCAGCCTCCTCGAAAAGCTTAACCATGTTATCAATCCTCTTTGTCAGCTCCTTCATACCGTGCAGCAGGTCAACTGTCTTATCCTGCAAAGCCAGGTTGCTCTGCATGAGCTGATTGATGATCTCTTCCTTACTAGAAGACGTACTAACAGACTTCCTTTTAGGAGCCTTTTGTTGCGGCACCTTCTCTTTGATTATGACTTTGGTTTTCTCAACAGTCTTTGTAGGCATAAAAACACCTCTCTTTAGACAATAAAAGTTAAATTACTCCTATAAAAACTTTTCTGAAAAAGCAGTTACAGAAGAAACATAAAACCTTGAATCAAAGCACCAAAATGCTTATATATACTTTGTATATACTAAGTAATACCATGGAGACTATCTGCTTGAAGATGGATGAGAAACTGCTGAAAGAGATTGACAATGCAATCAAAAACAGCGGCTACAGCACAAGGACGGAATTCGTCAGGGAGGCTATAAGAAGCAAAATTCTGGAAAAGCAGAAGGAGATAGCACTAAAAAACCTCGAAAAATACTTCGGTGCAGGAAAAAACCACAGAAAAACCAACCTAAGCGATGAAGAAATTAGACAAATAGCTTTTGAAAAGACGATTATGAAAAGCAACTTAAGCAAAAAAAGAAAAAATGAAATGATTAGAGAATCTAGAAAAGACCTTTCCAGGTATCCACCAAATAATTTATAACAACTCCTCAGGCTTCTTAACTAAATTACCCAAAACAGCCAAATGAGCATCCCTAGAAACAAGAACAGCGTGATTATCCCTGGCTAGGATGAAATGTGTGACATCATTACGAGGTATGCCTAATTTCTTTGAGAGAATATGCGACCTAAGCAACTGCTCTGAAGAGGCATTAACCCTAATCAACAATTCTTTGGGAACGATAGAAAATATTTCACTAATCTTCTCCGCAGAATAAAACTCTGCCAACTCATTTTCAACTACATTAGAATAAAAAATCAAATCTTCATCATCAATAATTTTCCTCAAAAACTGGAATGCCCACTCGCCAAGAGGCCTGAACCTATCACTCCTATTCTCAAAATAATCACGCCATATACAAGTATCAAGATAATATCTAGCCATGAAGGCAGAGATGTTTTATTGTTTTATATGAGTTGATGAGAAAAAAGCGGAAAAAATACGGAAATGTCTGGGAAGAGTTTATATTGGGTAAAAATATAGGTTATCAAAATGATAAAGGATAGATTTATATATCAATTGATATACGATAATCTCATGAAGAAAAATCCTTTCTCAAGGTCGCCAACGCTTGAAACTGTGATGATGGTAGAAAAAACCATAGAGAAGTATTCTGGAGAGTGCAACAAGACAGAGATATGGAAAAAGCTACCAAAAAAAGTGATGTGGCAGACTTACAGGGTTGTAATAAACTACCTGGAAAGCGTGAACAAGATAGGGATAGACAGATACGGAAAGATAGCCTATCTCTGGAATCCAAAGCTTCTTAGGATGATAAGAAAGAGAAAGGAGATCAAGCTGTGATAAAACCTTCAAATGTAGTTTTTACATCTGAAAAACTTGAAAAAAGCTTCAATGAACTTAGTGAAGAGGATCCTGTAAAGAAGGCCATGAAAAAGGCAATAAAAGAATTAAAAATTAACGCATTCTCAGGAATACAAATACCAAAAAGGCTTTTTCCCAAAGAATACATACAAAAATATAACGTTAAAAACCTATGGAAATATAACCTCACAAAGAGATGGAGACTTATCTATACAATAACAGAAGAGAATGAATTAAGGTTAATAACAATAATACTAGAATGGTTTGACCACAAGGAATATGAAAGGAGGTTCGGATATCAATGAAAGTAAATAAAAAATTACTGAAAAAAGGCTATGAAGAGATGGCAGAAGAAAGCATTAGAGTCAATAAAGAATGGGAACCAGCAGACCTGGACTGGGATGATGATAATTTTGATGACATCATTAAATTAGGCGAACAAAGCCTAAAGGAGGTGTGGGACAATGAAGAGGACGAAGTCTGGAACCAGTATCTCAAAAAGAATGAAAGAAACAAGAGAGGTGCTAGAAGACCCGGAAACAATGAGGGAAATAAAAGAGGCCCTTAGGGATTACAAGAAGGGAAAAGGAAAAACACTGGAAGAAGTTGAAAAAGAGCTAGGCCTTAAATAACTATTTCTTAAACCTAACAGGAGTGCCGATAGAAGAGCCTGGGTTGTAAGTAACAACAGCGTCAGCATCCAACTCATGAGCTCTAACCCTTAACCAGAAAGTGTCCTCAGCCTTTATGAAAGTCTCAGGATTTTTCGTATCAACAAGTTCTAATTCCTTATTAAGGAGTTTGGAAACGTCATCCATGGGAAGCTGATAAACCTTTATATCCTTAACAGCCTTTGTCAAATCCTTCATGTTTTCTCCCCTGATAATCTCAACAAGCTGGTTGTAATCCCCTGTAATAGATCTCCTCTTACGCTGCCCAGGCATCAACTCGTAGACAAGCCAAGGGAGACCCACACCAACAGCAGAACATATAATGCTCCGATACAAACCATTATTGGTTTTTCCCTTAATTGGGTTCTCCTCCCAAACCTTACCGGTATCAGCGTCGTGAATTATGTGATAGAGACGACCTTTCGAATTACGCCCGAGAACATCAAGCCTTCTTCCCTGCCTGTGAGAATTAGGACGAGAATTAGGACCAAAAACCCTGTAAGCATCAACCTCTTCCAACCTTTCAGGATGCAGTTCTTTATCTAACTTATAGTACACAGCCTTTTCCCAAAAATTACATTTCACCATAACCACCAGGAGGCATTGCAGGAGCCTTTTCCTTACTGCCAGAACCGGCGATAACATCGTCTATCCTCAAAATCATCTCTGAGACTTCTGAAGCTGACTTTATTGCCTGGGTCTTAATCTTCAAAGGCTCAATAACACCTGTCTTCCAGGCATCAACAACCTTTCCAGAAAAAACATCAATCCCAGCCCACTTCATGCCCTTATCATGCTTAGACTTCATATCAGTAAGCATATCAATAGGGTCTAGGCCTGCGTTTTCTGCTAAAGTCCTTGGGATTATCTCAATGGAATCAGCAAAAGAGTTAACAGCAAGCTGTTCCCTGCCGCTCAAGGAGTTGGCAAACCTCCTTAATTCCCTAGCTAATGCAATCTCCACTGCACCTGCACCTGCAACAACCTTGCCAACCTTCAAAGAAGCAGCAATGTCACCAACAGCATCCTTGACAGCTCTCTCTACCTCATCAACAACATGCTGGGTTCCACCTCTGACTAACAAAGTAACTGCCTTGGGATTCTTGCACTCTTTAACGTAAGTCATCTGCTCATCACCGATGGTTTGCTCTTCAACAATGCCAGCAGCACCTAAATCTTCTTTGCTTAAGTCTTTTAAACTTGTTACAATCTTACCGCCAGTTGCGCGTGCTAAACTTTCCAAGTCTGACCTCTTGACACGCCTAACAGCATAAATACCTGCCTTTGCAAGGAAATGCTGGGCCATGTCATCAATACCCTTCTGGCAGACAACCACATTGGCACCTGACTTTATTACTGTGTCAACCATCTTCCTTAACATGGATTCTTCCTGGTCCATGAAGGCTTGGAGTTGAGATGGATCTGTGACTTGTATTTTTGCTTCTATTTCTGTGTTCTTTATTTCCAAGGCTGCATCTAGCAATGCTATCTTTGCGTTCTTGACTGCTTTTGGCATTCCGGGATGGACACGCTCCTTGTCTAGGAGTATACCTTGAATTAACTCTGAATCCTCAGTTCCATCACCAACCTTTTTTTCTAACTTGATATCATCCATGTTGAAGACGTTGTTTTCCATAACTTGTTTAACTGCTTTTACTGTTATCTCTGCCAGTTTTTCTTTTGAAGCCTCTGCTCCCTTGCCAGTCATCGCTGTTATTGCTATCTTTTTTAGTAAATCTTCATCCTTTATTGAGATTGGTTCAGCCATCTTGTTGAGAATAATTTGAGATTTTTCAGAAGCCATCCTGTAACCCTTTGCAATGACTGTTGAATGAATTTCCTGGTCTAGCAATCGTTCTGCGTTCTTTAAGAGTTCACCTGCGAAGACCACTGCAGTAGTTGTTCCATCACCTACCTGTTCTTCCTGGGTTTTGGCTACTTCGACTAGCATCTTTGCTGCTGGGTGCTCTATCTGCATTTCCTCTAGAATTGTAACGCCGTCGTTAGTTATGGTTATGTCGCCTAAACTATCCACTATCATCTTGTCCATGCCTTTTGGACCTAACGTTGTTCTAACTGTTTCGGCAACTATCTTAGCTGCCATGATGTTGTTCCTTTGAGCGTCTCTTCCCACGGTTCTCTGATAACCTTCCGGCAAAATGAAAATAGGTTGCGGTTGCGCCATGATTTGTACCCCCTAGAATTTATCAAAAAGAAGGGAGGTGGTTTATAAAGGTTGCGATTTTATTTTTTAAATACAAATAATTAAAAACTAATACCTACTGGGGGTTACTATGGAAAAAACTAAAACTTTCCAAAAGTATATGCAAGAGAGGGGAGTATCACCAAAAACTTTAGATTTAATAAATCAGAAATTAAAGTTACCAAATGAAAGATTAACACCTCTAGCTAAACAACATAGGATAGAAGCTGTAAATGAAGCACTTGAATGGGAAAAGGGTGATAATCAAGAAAAGCGTAAGATAACTAAACTTTATTTTATAGGTGATTATGTTATAGCAGTTGGTAAACCTGGTAAAGAAGCAGCTCCAGATTATAAAAGCATTACACATTATATTACTGGTGAAAAAACTAATAATCCTAATGATATGAATCCTCAAATATTAAAGCTTGAAGAAAAAATCGGGAAAGATTTAACATTTATGGATATGTTTGAAAGAATAGAAAAATTGATGCATTCAGATTTGCTTGGATTGGAACTAATGGGTATGTTACTTTTCAGAGCAGCATTTATGCTGGACCACAAAAAAGATAAAGATGGGCATTGGCGTTATTGTCCGCCTGAAGAGGTAGTAGAACTTTTAGAGAGTAGAATTCCTAAAGTTTCTGAGATTCCAACGAGGGTTTTTCTTCATTTTTTAGAAGTTATTTCTTTAAATGAAGATATTAAAGTTTATACCTTAGGTTATAATGATTTTAGAAAAGATTATGGTAGAGTGAACACTTTACTTACATTTGTTAATTTAATAGCTGTATTACTTAACCGTAATTCTATAGCAAAATTTGCTGGTTCTTTTGCAAGACCCCCCTCAGGAATGGCCCCTATCCCAAAAACTAAAATAGAAGAATATTTCCCACTTTTTTCACCTGATTGGCGAGAAAAAGATCTACCGGTACTTTCATAAGAATTCATTTAGTGTAGTTATTTTTGCTAGTCGTTCTTTACCTATCTTACAAAATTCAGGGTTTAATTCTATGCTAATTGAGTTACGGCCTAGTTTTTTAGAGGCTGCTGCGGTACTAAAACTGCCCCCAAATGGATCAAGAATAGTGTCTCCTTTGTTACTTGAAGCCTTGACAAATATTTCAATTAACGGAACAGGTATTTGACAAGGGTGCTCTGTTTTGTCTTTACTCACATTCTTTACTATGTTAAAATGAAAGACATCATAAGGTGTTTTTCCATTACTTCCATTCTTAATCAATTCTCTTATTCTTTTGTCTGTTGGATTCCTGTAAGGTTCTGCGATATCCTTTTTGTTGAACACCTTCGGATTTTTTCCTTTGGTGTAAAACAATATTGAATGTTGGCTTCTTGTAAAATTCGTAGGGGACATTCCTGTATTGACTGGGTAGTGCCATGTCATCCACCTCTTGAATGTTAAGTGCTGATCTAAGAAGGGCATAATGTAAGCATTATTTTCAGGATAATTGAATAAGTATAAAGCCCCCCCTTCTTTTAGAACCCTTATACATTCTCTTAGCCACTGTTTACACCATTCTATGTATTCTCCTTTTTTCATGTTATCTTTGTAATGCCTACCATATTTCTTACCTATGTTAAATGGTGGGTCTGTAATTATTAAATCTACAGAATTATCTTTTATTTTTTTAAATTCTTTGGCACAATCTCCACATATTATTTTATGTTCGGTTTTCAAAGAAAATTAACCCCCTTTATCCTTTTCTCTTTTTAGGTTTTTATATATATAAAGTTTCTGTTTTAAAAATGTAAATTTTACGAACTCCATTTCTCATGAAAACCTTTAAAAACAACCAACCATTATTTTAAAGCATGCAACCAGAAGACCAACTAATCCAGCAAAGAAAACAAAAACTAAAATTCCTACTAGACAAGGGAATAAACCCCTACCCTTACTCCTTCCAAAAGAAGGACAACGCAGCAGACATCCAAGAAACATACAAGAAACTGAAGAAAGAAGAAAAAACCAAAAAAACAGCAACAGCAGCAGGAAGAATCACAGCAATAAGAGGCATGGGAAAGGCTTCCTTCGCAACAATCCAAGACCAAACCGGAAAAGTACAGTTCTACATAAGGGAAGACGAAATAGGAAAGGAACAGTACGAGCTATTCCAAAAGGCAGCAGACATAGGCGACATAGTGGGGGTAGAAGGAAATATTTTCCGTACAAAGATGGGAGAGATAACAATAGACGCAAAAAAACTCACAATCCTGGCAAAATCACTAAGACCGTTACCGGAAAAATGGCACGGCCTCAAAGACAAGGAAACCATATACAGGAAAAGATTCCTGGACCTCATAGTAAACCCGGAAACCAAAGAACTCTTCAAAAAAAGAACAGAATTCATAAAAAACATAAGAAACTTCCTAAACCAGGAAGGATTCATGGAGGTAGAAACTCCTGTACTGGAAGAAATACCGGGGGGAGCGGACGCAACACCATTCACAACACACCACGATGCCCTAAACACAGACTTATACTTGAGAATAGCGCTGGAACTGCACCTAAAGAGATTATTAGTAGGAGGATACGAAAAGATATACGAACTAGGCAAAGTTTTCCGTAACGAAGGCATAAGCACTCAACACTTACAAGAATTCACGATGCTAGAGCTCTACCAAGCATACGCAGACTACGAAGAATTAATGAAATTCACGGAAAAACTCTACACAGAAACAATAAAGAAGACGTTCAACAAGCTCGAATTCAACTATGAAGGAAAGAAGATAAACTTCAAGACACCCTGGGGAAGAATAGACTACACAGAAACAGTAAAGAAAGAGACAGGAATAGACCTGGACAAGACAAAAACAAAAGAAGAGCTGATAAAAGAGATAGACAAGAGGAACCTGGGAGGGGGAATAGACTACAACGTAGGCAAGGGAAGGGTAATAGACCAGCTATACAAGAAACACGTAAGGCCAAAAATAACAGGACCGGTGTTCTTAATCAACCACCCAGTAGAAGTCTCACCACTGGCAAAAAGAAAAAGAGACAACCCAAACAAGACAGAAAGATACCAGGTGATAATAGCAGGAGTAGAAATAACAAACGGATTCTCAGAACTAAACGACCCGGTGGACCAGAGAAAAAGGTTTGAGGAGCAGGCAAAGATGAGAGAACAGGGAGACAGGGAGGCGCAGATGATGGACGAGAACTTCCTGGAAGCGGTAGAGGTGGGATTTCCGCCAACAGCAGGGCTGGGACTTGGGATAGACAGGCTGTTCACGATACTAACAAATCAAGAATCGATAAGGGATGTGGTTTTCTTCCCTATGATGAGGCCTGAAGGGAAGTAATTCTGAAAGATTTACGGAAAAACGTAAAAAACACATATAAAAAGATAAATCCAAACTTAATGCATGGAACAAGAACTTTTTGAAAAACAAAAGCTTTATAATCTTACATTTCTTACTTGTAATAACATGAAAACAGAACTTAAAGAAATAAAAACAGCCACAATAACAGGAAAAGGACAGATATGCATACCCAACACAGCAAGAGACATAAAGGGATTCAAAAAAGGGACAAAGATAGCAATTCTTGTATACGATGACAGGATAGAGTTAAGGCCCATGGATCAGATAAAAAAAATGACAACAATGCTGCTAAGCGAAAAAAGCCTGGCAAAAGAGTGGAACACCAAAGAGGAAGACGAAGCATGGAAGGACTTGCAAAAGGGGACATAGTACTAATACCATTCCCATTCTCTGATCTAAGTTCTATAAAAAATAGGCCATGCCTGGTTGTAGCCACATTAAAAGGAGAAGATATCATACTGTGCCAGATAACAAGCCAAGCAAGAGAAGACAAAGATGCGATTGCTATAACAGAAAAAGACTTCCAAAAAGGAAAACTAAACATAACAAGCTATGCAAGGCCGACAAAAATATTCACAGCAGACACAACAATCATAATAAGCAAAATAGGGGAGTTGCAAGAAATAAAAATAAAGGAAGTTGAGAACAAGCTTTGCGAGATATTCACGAGATGAAAATAGGATTATCCGTGAGGCCTGAAGGGAAATAACTCAAACTACCAGTTCTATAGAAGGCTTGCAACGCATACGAGGAATACTTTTGTTGTCTTTTTCCTCAATCTCGATCAAACCCAAACCATGGAGATATTTTATGTTCCTGAAAACAACCTCATACGGCTTACCCAATTCCTTAGCCAGCTGGTAGATGTTCTTCACATCGTTCCTGTAAATCCTCTGCAAAAGCTTTATTCTCTCAGGGCTGAACACCTTGTTGAAAGTCTCAGGAGTCATAACCATACCCTTTACAGGCTTGCGGAGGGTATTATTCTTTATTTTATTATCAATCTCTCTGCTGTATTGACTTACAGATTCAACAATTATAATTTTACAATTTGTTTTCATATAAATTTTATATCCTCCTTAAATTCTTGCTTGAGTATTCTTGCACTAATCTCCTTGATGACATCTTTTGCATCTTCAAAAGTAATCCCAACCCAATTTACCCCTCTTCTGCCATAAACATGGATGTGGCTTCCCTTCTGGTTTTCATTAAGGTAGTTATCAATCCTGCAAATTTCCATCCAGTTATCACCGTCAAAATAAAGCATCTGGAGCTTCCATTTCATTAGGTCAGGATACTCTTCAGGCGATTCCCTCTTCATCAATGTTTTAACAAGCCTTACGTTCTCACCATAAAACTCATTAAGGCCCTGTATCAGTATCTTCATCCATGCCTACCTATGACTTGACAAGTCATATATTTAAAACTTTCTATTAAGCATACCAAAATCTAAGCACTTAATAGGGGTTAACAAGGAAAAAGCGGAAAGCTTACAGAAAAAATCAGTGAAATCAGGTGTGAGAATTAATTCTAACCAGCTTTGCCTGATTAGTGACCCCTGCCCGAATAGTAAGGAAGATGCCCGAAAAGTAGGATTAAGGGGTTAGTTTGGGTTTACATTCTTCACAGACAAAGGTGTAAGGTGCTTTCTTTTTGCCTTTGATTAAAACTTCGAAATAACTGCCATTACAGATAATACACTTAGCTCTAACTAATTCCTTGTCTCCCAAGTCAGTTTTAATATCAAATTTCCTATTCATACCCTTACGAATATCCATTGTTTTTTTATAAAACCACCGATTTTCGGTCTGAGTATAGCTTCTTACGGATTTCAGGACAAAACACATTTTAAGAAGATAGTTTTTGAGGGTTGGTTATGTTTGCTTTAAGAAATTTAGATTGTGTGGATTGTAAAACTTGCTGGATTTGTGGGGTATGCAGAAAACATTTTGATAATGAAGAAGAAGCCCTAAGATACGATAATTATTTCTGTAAAACAAAACAACAATTCCACTAACTACTTTCTGCCTGAGAAGTATTACATCTGCCTGATAAGTCAGACTTTTCGGGGACTATTCGGGCAAAGCCATTCTAACCAAAAGAGTTATAAACAGAAAAAGGGCACAGCCACAGCTATAAGGACGGCACTTCATCAAAATGGAAAAAGAAAGAAAATTTTCGCTAAGACTGGAAATGAAGGTGAAGAACGCCAAGCTAGTCGGAGCAAGGGAACAATTAGAATTAACCGCGAAGAAAGTAGCAGAGGACACAGAAATAAGATACTGGAAATACATAAAGTACGAAGGCATGAAATTATACCCAAAACTAAGAGACCAGAGAAAAATCTGCAAATTCTACAAGGACCATGGAGTACCAATAAAAAAGAAAGAAGTTTTCCCGATAGAACTTAAGATAATAAAACCAAGAGTAAGATACTACAAGGAAAGACAAGTGCCATTAGAAGATCTCATTTACCTCTCACAGCCAGCACCAAGAGAAGAAATACCATACTATCCCTCACCCGAGGAAGAAATCATGAAAAAAGCCACCATAGAGGTTGTAGACGAAATACTAAAAAGCCTAAGCCCTAGGGAAGAACAGATTTTAAGGATGAGGTTCGGAATAGACGGTGAAGAACTCACAGTAAAACAGATTGCAGAGCATTTCGGGGTAACTAGGTCGTATATAAATTTTATAAAAAAAAGAGCGCTACACAGAATGGGGTATCCGAGCAGGTTAAAGAAAATACGTGGAGTATACCCACCATAATAACCAGCTAAAAAATAAAATTCTAAAACTTCAACTTCCTGTACTTGCAGAACTCACACTCGGCACTGGGCTTGGGCATGTCACCCTCTAAAAGCTTAACAGCCTTATCCAATATCCTCTTGGCACGGGCAGGGTCTGTTCTTAATTTAACGACATTGCAGCATATGTCAACGCCGTCATGAAGGTCGCAGTCATCAGGATAGTAGTAGGCAAGGTAACCCTCGTTCCTGATCTTATAACCGTTCACCTTAATAAGGAAACAGTAAAAATCAAGCTGAAGGATGTAAGCCCTATGCGTCTCCTCAGCAGACTTACCCCTAGAAACCTTATGATCAAGAGGAACTACGGCACCATCAATTTCAATGTAGTCATCAGGAACACCTGAAACAGTAACATCACCATCATTAAAATACAAAGTCTTAGGCATGTTCTTCGCCAACCTTCCATCAACCTTACCCCTTATTATTGGGGGCAAGGAATCGCCGTCACGGTACTTGTCAAAATAATGCTTGATCACAGAATCCATCTTAGTCAAAACACCGGCCATGGGACCGCCAGGCCTCTCAACATCCTTGTTCATCTTAAGCCAGAAACACCTAGGACAATCAACAAAAAGATTAAGCTTTGAAGGAGACAATTTAATCATAGAGAAAAATAAGATAAGAAATCTTATAAAACTTCTCATTCGTTCTTACGACAAACAATAAAAAAATGCTCCCTGTGATAAGGGCTTAAATCAACGTAATCAACAACCTCAAGGAACTTCTTCAACTCATCAAGAACAAGATTCAAAATAATCTCCTTATCCTGGATGACATCAACGCTTTTTGTTTTCAAAACAAGAATTGCATAACCATAATCCTTAAGGAACACGTCAGCATTCTTTTTCAAAATCTCAACCTGATTTTTCTCAGCTACATCCTGGTAGATAACATCGACCTTAGGAACGTGTTTCTTGTATAATTCAGGCTTGTTCGGATCAAAAAGAAGGGGGGCCATGTTCTCCTCTTCCTCACAAACATGAACAAGATGCATCATGGTCCCTGGAGAGACGCCAAGACAGAAAACGAAACCCTGACGACCAACCATATCGGCAAGGAGCTTAGCGGTAACGCCATGAGAAGCGCCAAGGTAGATAACAACATCCTTCTTCTTAACAGGAATCTTAAGACCGTTCTTCTGGGCAGCAAGAAGCTTTGAAATCATAATGATGAATTAATAGCAAAATATAAAAGGTTTATCTTAAACAAAAATAACAAAGGGGCTGTAGTCTAGCTTGGAACATGATACGTGCTTGGGGTGCACGTGGTCGCAGGTTCAAATCCTGCCAGCCCCATCTAATAAAATGAAAACATCACAAATAGAACTGCACACACACCCGTACTTCAATGCTTATGGCATAGAAGAGATAATCAAAGCAATGGGGAAGAATGAAATAAACATAATCGGGTTAGAATATCTCAATAAACAGGCATTTCTTGATGTACAGTGGAACGCAGCTGACCTTGCAAAACATGGTTATGATGTCAGAGCAGACAGTCTAGCAGTAAAAATAGAAAGAGAAGGCAAAGAATTCTACTTACTCAAGGCTGCAGAGCACTCAACCAAAGATAATTTCCACCTGCTAACAATCGGCTACGACAACATAGAATCCCAATCAACAAGGAAGATAATCGAATCAGCCCTAAAACAAGACTCATTAGTAATACTCGACCACCCTTTTGTTAACATCAATTATGTGGGCAAAGAAATCACAGAACAACAAGAAAAAGAGCTCGGAAAAATATGCAAAGAATACAGCGGAAGCATAGCATTGGAATGGAACAGCTACTGCATACCCTGGCTGAGAAAAATAATATGCGGGAGAGACGTAAATGAGAATGCGATAAACCTATCAAAAAAATTAGCGAGCGAAGGACATAACGTTCCAGTCGTCACAGACACAGACTTACATGCAAGGAATACAACCTCATTGAAAGCAATAGGGACTGGAAGGATAAAATCAGAAGTGAACTTAACATCAGGAAGAGCTATCATAAATTCATTAAAACAAAACATATTCTCAGGCAGGTATGAAAACAACTGCAAGACTGTGCCACCATCACATTTCATACCAAACTTTGCACTGCCTTATGTCCTGGAAAAATTCTACTACCGGCCTAGAGGCTAAAAAAACCCTGCCCAGCAACGACAGCGAACTATAAAAGGGCTCTGTAGAAAATGTCAAAGTAGTTCGACGATAAGAGTTATGCGAACTATTAGACCTCCCGAGGAGGTCAAAAAGACTTTCTACAGAGCCCTATAAAAGACAAAGTATTTAAATTCTTGAAGCCTAAAAAGAGTGGGGGGTACATGAAAACAGGCGTAAAGGTCTATGAGGTCATGACAAGCAAACCGGTAACTGTAAACCAAAAGACAAGCATATTGGAATGCGCAAAAAAAATGAGGGAACACGAGATAGGAAGCCTTCTGGTGAAAGAGGGAAAAATGGTTGTGGGCATAATAACAGAAGACGACTTCGTGAGAAAAGTTGTAGCCGGAAACATAGACCCAAAAACACCGGTAGAAAAGGTAATGATAAAAAAAGTGGTAACGATAGAACCTGACAAAGACATTTACGATGTCATAAAGATGATGGCAGACGAAGGAATAAAACAGCTCCCTGTAACAGAAGACGGAAAGCTGGTAGGAATTCTAACGTGGAAAGACGTGCTAACGGTACAGCCACAGCTGTTCGACGTCTTCATAGAAAAAGCACACATAAACGAGGAAACAGAGGAAGACGAGAAAAGGACGGTAGGCAGATGCGAGATATGCGGTTGCATGCAACCTCTTAGGGAAGTGGAAGGAAAACTAGTTTGCAAGTTCTGCGAAAAAGAGATATAACTCACTCTGGACGAAGGATGGTAGAAACTAGGAAGAATATCGCTGCAAGGGGCAAAACAACCAAGTAAGCTGAATAATTAACAGCAGAAACACCCAAACCGTAGGCAGACATCAAAGAAGCAACCACACCGAGAAGAAAGTAGACCATCAAGAAAAACAAACCGAACAACAAGGAATTGATTATCGGGTGAAACTTGTTCTCCTCAAAACTCTTGAAACTAACAAAGAAAACTGTGACAACCATGAGGAATACCAAGCTTAAAACATCAGCCCAGAAAAAAATGTTCATCTACGACCACCCCTCAAATCCTTCTTACCCTTATTGCTTACTGCAAGATTCTTAACCCTCTCAAAACTCTTCTGCTCCCTGACAAAAACATCCTTTTCTTTATCAAGCTGCTCGTAAGCATCAAGAAGCC
This sequence comes from Candidatus Woesearchaeota archaeon, assembly GCA_964428965.1. GTDB lineage: Archaea > Nanobdellota > Nanobdellia > SCGC-AAA011-G17 > VGLX01 > JAWABC01. Next base: position 7,074 of record CAYSAF010000004.1, on the reverse strand, counting down.
TTTTCTTCTTCTCCCTAAGCAGGGCAGACTCTTCCTCAAGTTGAGCCTTAAGCTTAGCAAGCTTCTCACGCTCAACAGCCATGTCTTCTCTGCCCTCCTCCAAATCCTGAAGCTTAGACCTGTAAGCAACCAACTCCTGCTCTAAAGCAGCCTCCCTACCATCAAAAGAGTTCATCTCTCGCTCGAGCTCCTCGCGCATCTTGTCAACGTTGACAGCTTTAGCCTTCTCACGCTCAACCTTATACATGTCATCCTCAAGAAGGGCCTGCTTCCTAGCAAGCTCACGCTTCAATCCCTTAATCTTCCTGATGTCATCATCGATATCATTCTCAAGAGAATCAAGCTTGGACTGCTTGTCTTTCAACTTAGAATCCCACTTAACAAGGGAAGATTCCTTCTTCAACAACCCCTTGTTACTCTTCTCCAAATCCCTCGCCCTCAAATCAAGCTCCCTCTTCACAGCAAGAAGCTTCTGCCTAGCATCCTGCTCAGGAACCTCAACAATTTCAGCAACAGGAGTCTCTAACTTCTTAAGCCTGGAATAAAAAAAGAAACAAGCAATCACTATCACCAGCAGGAGCAAAACCTGGAACACGTACCTGGCAAAACCAACAAGGGTGTGAAGAAAAGAAAAGGGCAGGATCAAAAAGGTAAAGCCAAAAAACAAAACCAGGCCGAACAAAGCCCTGGACCTGAAGCCCTCATAAAAAGGCTTCTTCATTACAAAAAGCCAGACAACCAACGCCAAAAGAAATAGGAAAGCAGATAGGAAAGACTGAAAATAAACCAAAACCCCCCCATTCATAGTGTATCCCCTTTTATGTAATAAGAAGCTGTTATAGAGGCGTAGTATATAATCATTTTTATACTGCAGTAAATACAAAGAATTAATAAACAAAAGTGATTTTTCACAAGAGATGAAACACACAGCAAAGGTGACAGTACTCCTAATAGCACTGTTCTTAGCCGCACAATTTCTCGGCCTGCTGATACTAAAGCCTTACATGGTTGAGGAAAAACCTCTTCCATACAACATAGAAAGACCGCAGTTTGAAGAAAAAACATCATTCATGTGGATATTCCTGATAATAATACTCGCAACAGTACTAGGACTGTTCCTAGCAAAGCTCGAAGCAACAACCCTCTGGAAGACATGGTTCTTCCTAAGCGTGATATTCACGCTATCGATAGCATTAAGCTCATTCATACACCAAATAATAGCACTTGTAATAGCAGTAGTGCTAGCCGTATTCAAGGTGTACTTTAGAAACGTGATAGTGCACAACATAACAGAGCTATTCATCTATGGGGGGCTAGCAGCCATATTCGTACCAATACTAAGCATATCCTCAATATCCATACTCCTGATAATAATATCGGTATATGACTACATAGCTGTGAGGAAAACAAAACACATGATAACCCTGGCAAAATTCCAGACAAAAATAAAGATATTTGCCGGATTGGTCATACCTTACGGGAAGAACAAAGAAGCAATACTCGGTGGCGGTGATATAGGATTCCCCCTAATATTTACAGGGGTAGCAATGAATACGCTAGGGATGAAAGCGATCATAATACCGTTCTTTGCAGCAGCAGCGCTGACAATACTATTCCTAAACTCAGAAAAAAAGAAGTTCTACCCTGCCATGCCCGTGCTGACAGCAGGATGCTTCATAGGATATTTGATAGCTTACCTTAGTTTAGCAATTTGAGTCGTCTACCACCTTGAACTTCTTACATTCACAGACGCATTCAAGATTAGAAGGAAGACTGCCCTCAAACTCATAGAATGCATCACAATCCTCACATACAGCCATCATTTTTAACCTCCTCAATAAATCACTCCTATTAAAACATACTTAATATCAAAAAACCTAACACGGCCTGGATCAACAGAGCTGTTATTATCGCCCTTAAGCAGGTAATAAATGCCTTGCTCATCCCTGCCAGATTCAATTATTCTATGGACAATCAAACCATCAGACAAATTCGATTCGTAAGCGACTATGTCACCAACATGAATATCATATTCAGACCTGGGAATCAATTCCAAACCGTTGGCACCGGCCCTGAGAACAGGTTCCATAGAATGGGTGTCAGCATAAGAAGACCACTGAACGTTTGGAACGTTGATTATCACCTTATCATCCAAAATATCTATCTGGGACTCCTTAACACGGTCATACGGCGAGGGCCTAGGCTTGGTACCAAAAGAGGGAAGCTCATCACCAGAAGAAAAGTTGATGTTGCTATAAACGTAACTAGAAAACCAACCCAAAACAAAGGTCAAAACCAATGCTAAAAACAAAAGCTTAAACCTCATGAACCCCCCAATATTACCACTTGTCAGTAGTTCATTTATTTATAAAGGTTTCTATCCACCTGGCTTTGCATATAAATCAAGTTGTAGTCAAGTATCACCAAAAGTTTTTCAGAAAATCTGTAATATTTCCGTATGAACGACGAAGTATTAAATATAATAAAAACATAAAGAACTTATGATTAAGACTGTAAAAGTTTCAATCATTAATCTGACAAAATCTAAAAAGAGACTGATTGATACAGACTACAATAATTATCAATGGTGGATGATTTTTGGCATAGATCATGGCTTGTTAAGCTGTTTTAAAGCTAGTAAGAAGTTCAAACAAAAGAAGATAAAATATAAGGAATATTCCCTACCACTTTGGGCTGTTCTAATAAAAGACTGGTTCAGGGAAAGAGAAACAAAAATAACAAAACACTGGCTCAAAATACCAAACAGCCAAAGAAAAGGAAGAGGAATGTGGCTACCACTAAAATTCCATCAGCCCCTACCAGAAAAATTCACAATAAAAGACTCATACCTACTAAGAAAAAATTCAAAATACTACCTATACCTCTGCATAGAAATACCCGAACCTAAACCCTACAAACCAAAAGAAATCATAGGCATAGATACAGGCCTAAAAAACCCCATAACATCAATAGAACTCTCAACAAGAAAAACAAAATTCATAGGAAAAGAACTAAATCAAATAAGAGGAAAATACTACTACCTAAGGAAAAAACTCGGAAAAAATAAAAAACTAAAACAAATACAAAAGATGAAAAACAAAGAAAAAAGGAAAATAAACACACTACTACATAAGATATCCAAAGACATAATTACCGAAGCAAACAAAAAGAAAGCAGCCATTGTAATAGGCAGGTTAAAAGGTATCAACAAAACTAAAGGCAGACTACTCAATAGAAAACTCTCAAATTTCTCTTATTACAAACTAACCCAATTTTTAGAATACAAAACAAAAGAAAAAGGAGTCCCACTAATAAAAATATCTGAATGGAACACCTCAAAAACATGCTCTGCCTGTGGCAGCACCGGAAAAAGAACAAAAAACTGGTTCACATGTAAATGCGGACACAAAGATAATGCAGACAGAAATGCAGCATTCAACATAGCAAAACGGGGTCTAAGCTACATGCTTAGATCAGGGGCACAAGCTTATGCCCAAAAGCCCATCATTATGAATGGACAAGCACATAACTCCCAAAAAATGCAAATTTGTAATATGCACTACTAAGAAACCCAATTATGTGCAAAGCTTATCCACCTAAAAAGTTAAAAACAAGGGACTTTACCAATAAAGGCATGGAGGCATACAAACAAACCACAAAATACACAAGCGCTGCTTCTTCCCTACTAATGATACTAAACCACTACGGAAAGCTGGATCTGACAAAAGAAAATGAGTACAAGATATGGCAGAACTCTGCACAGCTGCCAACGAGGGTGTCATCGATATTTGCCCTTGCGGTAATAGCAGAAAACCTCGGCATAAAAACAAGCATAGTTGTTGGAAACACAAAATTCGAGTACCCCAACTACAGGTTCAAGAGATACAGGCTAAAGGACATAGAGCAGGCAAGGTTCACCTCAAGCATATTCCTCAAAAAGGCAAAAGAGAAAAGAATACCCATAAAAACAAGGGACTTTGACCTTGAAGAGGTAAAGCAACACATAAAAGAGGGCAAAATACTGATGCTCAGGATAAACGTGGGCAAGTTAAGAAACAAGAAGGTTACGTGCAACTACGTAGTCGTTTACGGTTACAGCAACAACAAATTCCTTATAATGGACGCAAGGAATGGAAAGATGATAATACGAGAAGAGGACATGAGGGAAGCGCTGGAAACAGTAACAACAAAGGGAAAAAGGGACAGGAGAATGGTGATATTTGGGTAAAACCTTCATCAAGTTCTTAAAATAAATCAAAATTTAGAATAAATATGTGAACGGTGACCTACGCTAATAATTAAAATTAACAACTTACCTTTATCTATCTTTATTACAAGCCTATAATCACCAACCCTGAAACTAAAAAAAGGTGTACCTACAACACTCTTAACATGGGCCTCAGGCTTAATCCTTATCCTTTCCAAAGAAGATGATATCCTATCTTGAACAACTTTCTCCAGTTTGTTAAACTGCTTCAAAGCAAGTTCAGAAAATTCAATAGAATACATTTACAAACCTGCTTGTCTTTTTACCTCTTCAAGAGTATAAGTTTTACCTTGCTTAATCTCTTTAAGTGATTGCTTTATGGCCTTCTTAGTCTCTTCGCTCAACTCCATCGTACTCTCAATTATACCCCATATAACATCCTCATAGGTTTCCCTCTTGTACATTTTCCTTTTAGTAAGCTCCTTCTTCAAACTTTCACTAATCTGGATTGTAGTTGCCATAGTGCGCTATAGAGTATTATAGTATATAAACTTTTTGTAATTAAAAAACAAAGCAAAAAATTTAAAAACCATGTGAAAGGTAATTCTAAACATGGCAGACAAAATGATTGACAAAGTGGTAAGGCTGATGAAAGAGCCGCAGAAAATCAGAAACGTCGGAGTATGTGCCCATATCGATAGAATCTAAGTTTTAACTTACATTCCGATTACATGGAAAGACGACGTTCAGCGATAATTTACTAGCAGGCGCAGGAATGATGTCTGAAGAGCTGGCAGGAAAACAGCTGGCACTGGACTTCCACGAAGACGAACAAACAAGGGGGATAACAATTGACGCTGCAAACGTATCGATGGTGCACGAAGTTGAAGGAGAAGAATACCTGGTAAACCTAATCGATACCCCGGGACACGTAGACTTTGGCGGCGATGTAACAAGAGCCATGAGAGCGGTAGACGGAGCAATAGTACTATGCTGCGCTGTCGAGGGAATAATGCCGCAAACAGAAACAGTTCTGAGACAGGCACTAAGAGAAAGGGTAAAACCAATCCTATTCATAAACAAGGTTGACAGGCTAATCAAAGAGGTTAAATTAACTCCAGAACAGATGCAAGAAAGATTCGTCAAAATAATCAACGCGGTAAATAACTTCATAAGAGACATAGCACCAGAAGAATTCAAAACAAAATGGCAGGTAAGCATCCAAGACGGAAGCGTTGGTTTCGGAAGCGCATTCCACAAGTGGGGGGTAAGCTTCCCATACATGCAGAAACACAAGATATCATTCAAGGAGATAATAGAAGCATACAACAACGATAATTACAAAGAGCTCGCAAAAAAAGCTCCGCTGCACAAAGTAATTCTTGACATGATAACACATCACCATCCCAATCCTTTACAAGCACAAAAATACAGGGTGCCCAAAATATGGCACGGCGACCAAGAAAGCGAGGAAGGAAAATCGCTCATAAACTGCGACCCGAAAGGGCCAATAGCATTCGTGGTAACAAAAATAGTGGTAGACAAACATGCGGGGGAGGTATCAGCAGGAAGACTTTTCTCGGGAACGGTAAGACAGGGAGAAGAGGTATGGATGAACGGAGCAAAGAGGCAGATAAGGCTGCAACAAGTGTCGGTATACAAGGGAGCGTCCAGAGTAGCGGTTGACGAGATACCAGCGGGAAACATCTGCGGAATTGTTGGGTTGAAGGATGCCTTTGCTGGAGAAACTGTTTCTACAAATCCTATGGAACCGTTCGAAGCGATAAAACACATATTCGAACCTGTTGTAACAAAATCGATAGAACCAAAATCACCAGCAGAACTACCAAAACTGGTAGAGGTACTAAAACAGGTAAACAAGGAAGACCCTAGCATATTCATAACAATCAACGAAGAAACAGGAGAAAACCTGATGTCAGGAATGGGAGAACTTCACCTGGAAATCATAGAAAACAGAATAAAATCAGAAAAGAAATTTGATGTTATAACGAGCAAGCCGATAGTGGTGTACAGGGAAACAGTAATGAAAAAATCTCCTGAAGTGGAGGGAAAAAGCCCAAACAAACACAACAAATTCTACATCACCGTAGAGCCGCTTGAAGATCAGATATACCAGGCGATAAAAGCAGGGGAGATACCAGAAGGAAGGATGAAGAAAAAAGACACAAGCGTATATGACAAGCTGGTTGAGATGGGCATACCCATGAAGGAAGCAAAAAAACTCATAGAGGTGTACAGGGGAAACATACTCGTAAACGGTGTCAAGGGAGAGGTGCACATAGGAGAGGTCATAGAACTAGTCATGGACGGATTCGAACAGGTAATGGACGGAGGATCACTAGCAAGAGAGCCGTGCATGAAACTAAGAGTCACTTTAACAGACATAAAGTTGCACGAAGACGCAATCCACAGGGGACCAGCACAGGTGTACCCGGCAGTGAGAGAGGCCATAAGGGGAGCGATGCAAACAGTAGGGGCAGTAATAATGGAACCGCTACAGGTATTGCAGATAGAAGCGCCAACAGAATACTTAGGAGATATTTCTAAACTCGTACAGAACAAGAGGGGACAGCCACTAAGCATGGACCAGGAGGGATCAAGGCTAACCGTAAAGGCAAAACTCCCGGTAGCAGAGATGTTTGGGTTGGCTTCTGACTTAAGGTCGACAACAGGCGGCAGGGGCAATTACTTTGTTGTAGACCAGGTTTTCGAGAAGCTGCCGGAAACGCTGCAAGAAAAGATAATAAAACAGATAAGGAACAGAAAAGGACTCGGCGAGAACGAATAAAAATTTGTAAAGAACCACCGTTCATAGAACGGTGGCATTAAGGCCTAGGCTGCAAAAC